>JAEUUQ010000632.1 GCA_016787505.1 Saprospiraceae bacterium
AGACTTATTTGCCTCTCTCTCTCGGGGGGAGATTCGAATTTGCCGGTGGTAGACAATTGGATGGTGAATGATTAGCCGGCAAAGCAAATTTAACACATATATTTTAATTTACAAATAAAGTAACTGTTTAGTAGGGTTTAGTGGGGTTTAGTAGGGTTTAGTAGGGTTTAGTAGGGTTTAGTAGGGTTTAGCGTTAGGGTTTAGTTAAACTGCGGATGCACTAAACTGTAACCAAACAAAAAAGGCGGCCCAGGTTTAAATAAACCCAAGCCGCCATTAATAAGGGGGGAACTACGCCGCATGCCGTCACGCCATATAAATGGCATTCCAGCTTAGCGGCTTTTATGCGTTTCACCTGTGCAGTAGGGCACAGAGGTGAAATTTGTCATGTGATCAATAATAAATTCCTGGAAGGGGCCTTTTCGAATGGCGTTGAATGCCACGAGACTAAAAGGGGCATTATTTGGGTTAATGCTGGGTTAGAAGTACAATCAAAAGTACATATTTTATCTTTGCAGTTAAACCTTTGAGTATGTTTTTTTGAAAATTGGCGTATTCCAGATAGGTTTTTAGTGCCAATGAATCAACCCTATCAAACCTCTTGCGTTATTATCGGGTATAAAGATTTGCAAATCAAACACTACACACATGGCGGAAGGCAACCAGGCGCTTTGGTTTTTGGACAACATTGATGTACTTGGCATTTTCTGTCCCCAGAAATTGAATTCTGCAGAAATGGAGCGTCACGTACACAAGCGCTATAAGCGGGGAGAATACATTTACCTGCCGGAAGAAATGGCCGACCGGGTATTTTTTCTCACAGAGGGGCGTGTCAAGATCGGTTCTTATGCCGACAATGGCAAGGAGGTCACCAAAGCCATCCTGGGCCCCGGCGAGGTCTTCGGCGAGTTGTCGATCATAACGGAAGGCCGAAAACGCCACGATTTTGCGCAAGCTATGGAAGATACGACGGTGTGCGCCGTTACGGTGCCCGTGATGCGTTCGCTGCTGCGCGACCGCAGCGCCCTCAACTTGTTTATGCTTCGCGTTATGGGTTCGCGCGTGCTTGAGATGGAACATCGCCTCGAATCCCTGATGTTTAAAGATTCCCGCACCCGCATCGTGGAGTTTCTGGTAAATACGACCCTGACAAAAGGCCAGCGCGTGGGTTACGAATGGGTAGTGCGCAAGTTTATCACCCACCAGGAAATTGCGAATATGACCGCCACTTCGCGCCAAACGGTGACTACGGTGCTCAACGACCTGCGCAACAAAGACCTCCTCACCTTCGACCGCCGCCGCCTGCTGGTGCGCGATATGGAGAAGCTGCGAGAGGAAGCCGCGAAGGGGGAGTGAGAGAGTGAGAGAGGGAGAGAGGGAGAGAGGGAGAGATTCGTTTTTGTTGTCAGTTATCGGTTATCTGTTTCCAATTTCTTGAAACTGATAACCGACAACCGATAACCGACAACAGGCCTCTACTTCTGATACAACGTCTTCAAAGGTACATCTACGCCGAAGCCGAGGAAAAAGCGGTTAGCGCCGATAATTTCCTGTTCCTTGTTGACCTCGACATATTGCGGGCCGTATTGCCATCCGATACCCAAATAGAAAGGTGATTTGGGAATGTTGCGGTGCAGTTGTACGCCGGGTTTGAACATATTTTTGAACGTCAGGTCCGTTTCCACTGCTTTTACCGACTGCGGTTGATACGTGAGCAGGGAGCCGACATCTAAGAAGGAGATGAACAGGGAATACGATCGCTGCTTTTTCCCCAACAAGCCGCTTAGCGTAATGCCGATGGGCATAGTGGGCGCCAGACTAAAAAAATTCTCCTGCTTGTCAAGGACGTCGCCGCTCCAGGCTTCCCGGCCGAAGGTGGCGCCAAAATAGGAATTGATACTAACTGATAGCGGGCTCTTGCGTTTGATGCGCGAGCTGCCAGGCGGGTCGGAGATTTGCTGCAGGAGGTTTTCTACTGCATTCGAGGTTCTGGCATCGATGAGTCCGGCTATGAAATCGCCGTATTTTTGCAGGTAAGCAATGGCGGATTTGCTTTTGCCTGCTTTGCTATCTATCAGGCTTGTATCCAGGCCGGTAAATACGCGGATGAGCGAACTGATGGCCTTACCGTGGTCTTTCACATTTAGGTAGTAAATAAAATTGAGCGCTTGTTCAGAAGCGGGGGGGACCAACTCCAGGCTTTTCATCCGGCTTTTGAGCGCGACGAACTTGCCAGGTTGATTGACGTCAGCCACCAGTGGTAATTCCAATAAACGGTTGAGGGTATTTAACGCAAATGAAGCTTTGTGAAAAAATGCCAGGGTATCTCTTGCCTTGATCGAATCGGGGGCGGAGGGGTCGGGCAGCATTTTGAGGTCTCTCACGGTGAGCTGTGCCAAGTCGGCCAAGCGATCAGATGAGAGCGGCCCAATGCCGGTGGTGCGACTCAGGCGCTGCTGCATTAAACCCAAAAAAGCGGCTTCATTGCGCCCGCCGTCGAGTATAGTGTCCAATTGCCCGTAAGTCAGCCACTCTTCATCGGGGTCGCTGCTGCGAAGGCAGTACATCAAATTGGAAGCCAATTCGGTGGTTTGCAGGATAGGCCGTGCATTATCGCGCGCTTTGGCGGTTTTTTTGGCGAAATTATATTCGAGGGTGTCCAACAAATTGTGGATGTTCACCAGCGATTGCCCCAATTCTTCAATATGGGCTTTGACAAATGAATAGGGTTCCGTCAGGCTTTTGCCGGCCTGGTATAAACGCAGCGGGCTGGACTTAAATACGTCGGGGTTTATGTTATACAGCCAGTCATCAAGGGCTACGGCACGTTCTTCTACAGCTTCGACGTAGTCTTTTTTCTGATAAAAAATATACGCTTGCAAATCTCTGCGACCGCCGAGGCTGGGATCTTCGATTGCATCGATTTGGGCGTTTAACTCGATGTTTTGGAAAACATTTACATCCAATAAATTGGCCAGCGCATTAAATGCCAGGTTATTGTCGTGGCTCAAGCTGGAATTTTCACTCCAAAATTGTTTGCTTCGCCCGATAGCGTCTTGTAAAGCGGTAAGTGCGGCCTGGTATCTGTCTTCTGCCCGGATGAAGGCGCCCAGAGGATCGGCTTCTTCCATCCAGCGGTCGGTAGCCCGTTTAAAATATGAGAGATCGCTGAGCCAGTCAGAACATAGCTCGGCAACATTCCGGTTGTTATACCAATTGCCGTTGAGTTGCTGCGCCAACTCGATACCGGCAGCGCGCCATTGCTGGGGGCTGCGCTCCGTGCCAAAAAACTTGTCGTAGCTTCCCAGCGTATTGAATTGAAGCATATACGCCTCGTCAAGTTCGCCTTTGAGTAGTTGGGGCAGCATACCGAGGCCGAATTCTTCGTTTTTGCCAAACAGTACATCCAGATTGTAAGCCGATTCGCCGAGGTAATAATTCACATTGGGGGCGGGCGGAGCATCGGCAAAGACATCCTGAAAGGCCAAAATAGCAGAATCCAACTGATATTCTGCGTTGTTGAGTTCCTGGTATATGTTTTTCAACAGGTTTACAGAAGAATCAGCTTCTGCGATCAGCGCCTGGTATGCCGGCGAATCAACAGCGACATCCGCCAATTGCAAATTGACCTCTTTTGTTTTTTCTGAAAAACTCTCGTACAAAAAGCGGTTGGTGGCCGGTACCGCTTCTTCTATAGGCATATCAAACTGCACCAGGCTAATAAGGCTGTATAGCGCCAAGAGGTTATACGCCACGGGGTCGGATTGCAGCGACAGGAAATAATCGTCGGAAACAAACAGCAAGGGCAGTCGTACGCTCAGCTTTTGCAGGTCTTCGTAAAAACCCTGGCGCAAACGGGAAATAAACGAATCGGAATAAGAAAAATCGGCGTCTTTAAATTCCCCCACTACCGTAGGGAAAAGCATCTGAAAATTAGGCGTTTCCTCTTGCAACAAACGGTCGAGGTAGTTAATGATCACTTCGTCTTTGGCCCGGTCGAGAATAAACAGGGCGAGGCCCTCAATGATGGCTGCTTCGCTGACTATTCCTTTTCGGGCGTTTTTGTTGCTCATCCCTGCAGATATCTGCATAGCCTGTTCAGGAGGAAATACAGGTTTGCGGTAACGCTCCATAACATTGGTTACCGACAGGTAGTCGGCGGGCGAAACGGCCTGCTCTGCGTACAATTTCTCCATGATTTTTTCCCTGGGGCCCGAGCTGAATTTTGATCCGTGCCGGAGCGCCTGTACGTTCAAACTGGAAGATTCTTCAACCGGCACAACAATGAGGCTGTCAGCTATCAAACCATTGATAAGCGGGTTAGCAGAATAGCGGGTTTTCAATTCTTCCCAGGAGCCGGTAAAGGGGCTGTTGTCAACTACAGCCTCGTCGTAATGGTGCAGGATAGCAAGCACCTGGGCGGTGGCTTCTGCTTTTGCCGAATCCGGGGCTGTGCTGTCTTCCAATACCTCAATGGATTGGGCCAGGAGTTGTGCATCTTCCAACAAGCTCTGGCCGATACCGGGGATGGCGCCAAGGATAAGCAATAGACAAATATGTAGTGTTTTCTTTATGGTTGCCATGGATGGTCAGGTTTAAACTTGTTGCGGGATTTTAGACTTCATCGAGGTGGTCAACATGCCATAAAAATTCATAAACGGCTGTACTTGCGTAGCTTGCTTGATACCTTCGCCGATGCGTTTAAAGAGCATGACGTCTAGCTCGGTAGATTGTACCTGATTGTTGTTCAGTACGCTGCGATAGGCTGATAGTGTCTCCGATTGGGCTTTTTGCAAAGTAATAAACTGGGGTTTAGCATCGAGGTCAATGCCCTTGTTTTTAAAAAATTGCTTGCGCCCCACCACATTGCGCTGGGCAATGTTTAAGGCGTCGAGCACTTTTAAATTAAAATCGGATATGGAGACGCTTTTTCTTACGTCGCTCGATGCTTTTAGCACTTTGTTTTTAAGGTAAGCCAGGAAATCGCGCATGAGCTTGAGATACTGAGGCAGGTCATTGGGATCGCTAGCGTCAATTTTAACCAAATAAGTCGTAATTTCTTCTTCCTCAAATGGTATAGGGCTTACCCAAACGGCAGGGTCGTTGAAAAGGCCGACGGAAGTGTCGATTTCTTTGCTCAGGGCTATGAGATCGGCATTCGTAGCCCCAAACTTTGCTTCAACCATCTGGAATTTGCTCAGGCTGATCAGCCTGGCATCGTGCAGGATGACTTTGAATCTTTCGTTGTCGGTGGTCATAAACGGGTTAATAGGTGGTGAATAATATTTGGGTTTTAGTAGTCCAAATATACTATTAGTTTGAAAAGAATTTTGTTGTAAATAAAAAAATAGCCAATAGTCCCACAGTCGCACCGTCCCAAAGTCCCAAAGTCCCCTTATCTTTACCGCATGCACGACCTTCCGCACTATCACGCCGTCTTTGAGCGCGAACTGGCGCGCCTCAACCCCGCTCAACGCGAGGCGGTAACGCATATCGAAGGCCCCGTGTTGGTATTGGCCGGCCCCGGCACCGGTAAAACCCACGTGCTGGCAGCCCGCATCGGGCAAATCCTAAAGGAAACCGACGCTCAAGCTTCCAATATCTTGTGCCTGACGTTTACCGACGCCGGCGTACACGCTATGCGCGAGCGACTGCTGCAATGGATAGGCCCCGAAGGACACCGCGTGCATATCTTTACTTTCCACTCTTTTTGCAATAGCGTCATCCAGGACAACCTCGAGTATTTCGGGCGCAGCGACCTCGAGCCGCTCAGCGAACTGGAGCGCGTGGATATCATCCGCCAATTGCTCGATGATCTCGACGCCAACCACGCCCTGCGCCGCCGTCAGTCGGATCCCTATTTCTACGAAGCGCACCTGCACGACCTCTTTAGGCGTATGAAAGCCGAAAACTGGACGGCAGAGCTCGTCGACCGCCAAATTGACGCCTACTTCGATAGTCTTCCTTTTCGGAAAGAATTTATTTACCAAACCAATACCCGCCAGGCCAAAAAAGGCGATCCCAAGCAGGCCAAAATCGACGAGGCCCGCGAAAAGATGGAACGCCTGCGCGCGGCAGCCCACTTGTTTCCGCTGTATACCCGGGCCTTGCTGCAAGCCCGCCGCTACGACTACGAAGATATGATCCTGTGGGTGCTCAAGGCTTTCAAAGAAAACGAGGCACTACTTCGTACCTACCAGGAACAATACCTCTACCTGCTCGTCGACGAATACCAGGATACCAACGGCGCCCAAAACGAGGTGCTGCAACAACTAATCAGCTACTGGGATAGCCCCAATATTTTTATTGTGGGCGACGACGACCAGTCGATTTTTGAATTCCAGGGCGCGCGCCTCAAAAATCTCACCGACTTTTTCGAGCAATACCGCCACGAACTCAAACTGGTGACGCTGACCGACAATTACCGCTCTTCGCAACACATCCTCGATACGTCGGGTGCGCTCATCGCCCACAACGAGAAGCGGGTTGTCAACAACCTCGAAGCTATCGGCGTCAGCAAATCGCTGCTGGCCCGCCACGATATGTTTGCCGCTTCCGATATCCTGCCGCATATGGTGAGCTACGCCAACCGCCTGCAGGAAGACGCCGATATCGTGGCCCAGATCGAGCAATTACACCTCAATGCGTTTCCGCTGGAGGAAGTGGCGGTCATTTACGCCAAACACAAACAAGCGCGCCGCCTGATAGCCCTGCTGGAGAAAAAGGGCATTCCCTACAATACCCGCCGCCGGGTGAATATCCTCGACCTGCCGCTGATAGCCACCCTGCGACAAATGATGGAGTACGCGCAGGCCGAGTTATCCCGCCCGTATAGCGGCGAATACCTGCTGTTTCGAATCCTGCACGTCGATTTTGTGGGGTGCCTGCCCGCAGATATCGCCAAGCTGAGTGCCTGGCTGTCGGGTCTCACCGACAAAACAACCCCCCACTGGCGCGAAGTGATCGGCAGCGAAAAGCTGTTGGCACAATTGCCCCTGCAACAACCCGCAGCCTTACTGCGCCTCTCCGCCTGGCTCGAGCAATTGCTGGCCGACCTGGTCAACATGCCGCTGGCGAGCTGGCTCGAAAGGCTGATCAACCGCAGCGGATTGCTAGGCCATGTGCTGCAGCACCCCGACAAGGTGTGGCTGTTGCAAGTGTTGAGCACTTTTTTCGAGTTTGTGCGAACGGAAAGCGACAAGCACCCCCGACTCAGCCTGCGCCGGTTACTGGAAGTGCTGCACCGCATGGACGACAACAGGCTGGCTATCGAACTCAATAAAAACGTGTCAGCTGCCGGCGGCGTCAACCTGGTCACAGCCCATAGTGCCAAAGGACTCGAATTTCAGTATGTCTTTGTGATCGACTGCGTCAAAGACCAGTGGGAGCCCCAGCGCCGGGGCAATAGCTACCGCTTTACCCTGCCCGATA
>JAEUUQ010000557.1 GCA_016787505.1 Saprospiraceae bacterium
GCCGATTTTGTCTAGTATCGTCTCCGCAAGAGCTCTGCTTTTGCTGGAAGCATCGTTAGTAGGTAGTCGCATACCACTAATTTGGTGCTTCCTTTCGTTTTATCCAAATGTTCTATAAACTTACCGAACTATTGATTTCAATAGAATTTGGTAAAGTAACCATAAATACTACTACGGCAGCAAAACGACTAAATGGGAAGAACAACCATAATGGTTCTATTCAAATTACGGATATAAAAATGCAAGGCGAGAACCCTGGTTCTTTTGTTTGTATAGAAAGCAACCTAGATGACCTTGTTGTAGAAAAACATTCTACGAAGCTACTAGGCCTGATACATGCTCGACCTAAATCAAAAGGTGCGCATAATGCGCAAGTCATTATCGATTATAAGCATGAAGATGGTATTAAAATCTTATCAAAGGTTGTCAGCCTTCATTGCATTGGTGTTTAATTCCGAAAATAAATCACCTGATATACATCACCACCGCACTCGTCCCCGGCACTGTCATTTGGCCGCCGGAGGCTTTGCCGAGGCCCATTTCACTCACCCCTTTGTCGTTGACCGCAATCTTCCAGTCACCGGGGGGGATAGCTAACTTCTGGGGCGTGGCATTGCCGTTCAGCACCACAAGGATTTCCTTCCAGGCATCGCCGTTGGCGTTGTCTTTGAGGCGGTAGGCGATCAGATTGCTTTGTTTCGTATCGAGGAATTCGAGGTGTTTTTGGATCAACGCAGTAGATGGCATGCGAAAGGCCGGGTGGCTTTTGCGAAGCGCAATCAGACTTTTGTAATAATTGTAAACGTCTTTGTATTTGGCCTTCCTCGACCAGTCAAAGCGGTTGATCTCATCGGGCGATTCAAAGGAATTTTCTACGCCGTTTTTGGTGCGCAGCATCTCTTCGCCGGCGTGCAGGAAGCTTACGCCCTGTGAGGTGAGCACAATGGCCGCCGCCAATTTGTTCATGCGGATGCGATCGGCTTCTGAGGCGTCGGGGTTGGCCACCGCGATGCGATCCCAGAGTGTGTGGTTATCGTGGCACGACTCATAGGTGATCGTCTGATATGGTTCGGGGGCCCAGGGGGCTTTGGAGTAATTCACCGAATCGTAGTTGACCTGCGGATGCTGCGTAGAGGCCACGATGCCGAATTTGATGCTTTCTTCCAATCCCGGTTTGCCGCTTATAAATCCTTTTTCGGTGGGCGTAAATACGTGGCCTTTGATGGCGTCGCGGATATCGTCGCTAAACGCTGCCACCTTGTTGAGCTTCAGCACGTTGGCTTTGAGGGCGCGCAGGCTATCGGGCAGCGGACTACCGCCGGCGGTCCAGCCTTCGCCGTAGATGAAGATCGTAGGGTCGACGGCGTGCAGGGCTTCACTGACCTGATTCATGGTTTCGATATCGTGGATGCCCATGAGGTCGAAGCGGAAACCGTCGACATGATATTCTTTTACCCAATGCAACACCGATTCAATAATAAACTTGCGCATCATGGGCCGGTCGGAAGCGGTTTCGTTGCCGCAGGCAGAGGCGTTGGAAAACGAGCCGTCGGCATTTTGGCGGTAGTAATAGCCCGGCGCCAACAGGTTGAAATTAGAATTTTCGGTGGCGCCGGTGTGGTTGTACACTACATCCATGATCACGCGAAGGCCGTTGTCGTGCATGGCTTTTACCATCTGCTTGAACTCGCGGATGCGCATGGCGGGGCCGGTGGCGTCGGTCGAATAGCTGCCTTCCGGCACGTTGTAGTTCTGCGGGTCGTAGCCCCAGTTGTACTTGTTGAGCTCGGGTTTGGTTTCGTCTATCGACAAGAAGTCGTAAACCGGCAACAGGTGGACGTGGGTAACGCCCAGATCTTTGATGTGGTCGATGCCGGTGGCTTCGCCTTCGGGGCTTTTGGCGCCGGTTTCGGTGAAAGCCAGGTATTTGCCTTTGTTTTTGATACCCGAATCGGGGTGGATCGACAAATCGCGGACGTGCAGTTCATAAATAATAATATCATTAAAGCCGGCAAGTACGGGTTTGCGGTCGTTTTCCCATCCTTCGGGGTCGGTTTCGTGCAATTCGATGATCATAGCGCGTTTGCCATTGACGCCCACAGCTTTGGCGTAGGGATCGGCGGCTTCTTCGAGCCACTGGCCTTTGTGTTGTATCTGAAATGCGTAATATCTGGCTTTGACATTTTCCTCAAATGTAGCCTCCCACACGCCCTGCTCGCCTTTGATCATGTCGCGCGATATCGTCGGCTCGCCGCCCAGGGCGGTTTCGTAGATGTGTACTTTGGCGGCATCAGCTGCGGGCGACCACAGCTTGAAAACCGATTTGGCGGGGCTATAGGTGAGCCCCAGGTCTTTGCCTTCGTAAACGGGATATTGCTCGAAGCTGGTAAGTTCTCTCACAGGCGAAGTGGGTTTGCAGGAAAAAAGCATAGCCGAGAGGAAAATCGGCGCAAGCAGGAATTTTTTCATAATCAGACGTATTTGCGCCTAAAGATAATACGCCGGCGGGTATGGCCCTATGCTTATTGCTTAAAAATGAGCTGAACCACCTCGTCCTTTTTTTCGCGGCTGATGGGAATGCGGTGCGAGCCTATTTCCAACATATTGCCCAGCAGAGATTGTACTTTGTCGGAGGCTACGATATAGGATTTGTGCACTCTCACAAAAGCGTGGGCAGGTAGTGCCTCCTCCAGGTTTTTCAGGCTTTCCAGCGTCACGTATTTGCCATTGGTACACACAAAACGCACATATTCTTTCAAACCTTCGACAAACAAAATATCTGCCAACCGAAGTTTTACCAGTTTCCCATCCACCTTAATCACCAGCGTATCTCGTTCGTCTTCTACCTGCCGATCGCCGGCTGCTGATTGCCGACCGCCAACTGCCGACTGCCGAATATGTTCTTTCGCCTTATTGACGGCCTGAAGGAAGCGTTCAAACGAAAACGGCTTGAGCAAATAATCGACGGCGTTCAGGTCGAACGCCTGCACTGCATAGTCGGCATAAGCCGTAGTAAAAATCACTACCGGCGGGTGTTGCAGCGTTTTGAGCATATTCACCCCGCTAAGCGTGGGCATCTGGATGTCGAGAAAAAGCAGGTCGACCGGTGTTTGGTGCAAAATATCAAGTGCAGTCACTGCCGATTTGGCCTTGCCCACCACTTCCATATCGGGGAGGTGTTTGAGAAATTCCTCCAACAGGTTGAGGGCAAGGTATTCGTCGTCGACGAGCAGGGTACGGATGGGCGCGCGTTCATTCATGGTAGCTAAGACTTAACTTCACTTCAAAAGTAGTGTCGGTATTTGAAATAACCAATTCGTAACGGCCGGGATAAAGCAATTCAAGCCGCCGGCGGATATTTTCGAGCCCCACGCCACCCACTTCGTCTTTTTGCCTGTCGGCATCGTTTTTGGTATTGTGTGTTTTAAAAATAACAGACTTCGGGCTTATCTCCAGTTGGATGCGTACAAAAGCCCCCGAGTTGGTGTCAAAATCGCAGTGCTTGAAGCAATTTTCCACCATTGGGATCAAAATCATGGGCTCTACTTTGACTGTAATGTCTTCGCCTTTTACATCAAAAGTCACATCAAGTGGCGTTTCGCTGCGCAATTGGAAGAGATCGATGTACTGGCGGATGTGTTCGATCTCGCGGCCGAGGGCCACGGGCCTGCCCACTTCTTCATAGGTCACATAGCGCAACAGATTCGAGAGTTTGAGCACCATCTCCGCAGTTTTATCCGATTTGACTACCGCCAGCGAGTATATATTATTTAGGGTATTAAATAAAAAATGGGGGTTGATCTGGGCGCGCAGAGCTTGCAATTGGGCCTCCTGTTGGCGGCTAATGACAGCCAGGTTGCGCAGTTCTTCTTCATCGCGGTTGCGGATCACCTGATACAAAGTGCTGAGTATCCATACACCGACGTTGGTGGCAAGGGCACCAAAACGCAGGAGTAAACGCTCGTTTATTGCGGGTAAGGCGCCGCTCATCAAAGCTATGTCAGGAAATGACAAATTAATGCGAATGCGAAAAAATGTGAGCAATAACACCATTACACCCGAATACAACGCAAAAAGCCAGTAACTCTTTTTGTCAAAATACCGGTTGACCAGCCAAATATTGACATAAAACAACAGTGCCATAGGCGCTACGTTTAGCAATCCCCGCAAAAAGCTTAATTGGAACGAATAAAACCGGCTAAAAACAAGCGTATGAATAATAAATGCCAGCAGCCATACGCCGATATGCATCCACAATTTGAGCTGTTTTCGATCGTTCATGTGTGAAGTATTGTTTAGTATTGTTTAGTAGGGTTTAGTAGGGTTTAGTAGGGTTTAGTAGAGTGGAAACAAAACCCTGCTAAACTGCCGCAGGCACTAAACGCTACTATACAGTTTCTCAAATCTAATTCCAAAACTACTCAACAGCAAAGTAACTCCGCAATCCTTTCAACCAACGGCTGATTTTGTCCTGTGAACAGTGAACTGTGAACTGTGAACAGATCAGGGAGCAGTTCACAGTTCACAGTTCACTGTTCACTGAACAATTCACACTGCTCGTTGAAAGCATTTGCAGTAGTCATTCCGGATGCCTTTTCTTTGCAGCATCATTTTAATTTATTTAAAAACAAAAACAACCACACCATGAAGTCCTTTTTTCAATTTTCAACTATGACACACAAAAGTGTACTTATGACCCTACTGGCCATAGCTTTGCTGATGGGCGCCTGCAAAAAAGAAGACAATACTCCCGAAGAGACGGTCAATGAAGAAGAAATCGCAGCTATCGTAGAAGGCGCTTTGATGGAAGACACCGAAGGCCTTGCCAAGGAAGCCTCTGAAGCCGTGTATATCGCCGACCAGTACACCACCAAAACGCTGGGGCCCTGCGGACAAATGTACGATTCTACGTTTGTACGCTCTTATACTTCGGCTACTATAACAGCCAGCTACAATGCCACGCTGAGTTGGATCGTCAATTGCAACAACCTGATGATCCCCCAATCAGTGGATTTTACAAGTACGGCCCAGGGCCAATGGGAAACGCCGCGTATGTCTTCTGACGACAACGCCAATAGCGCCTGGAACGTCGGCAACCTGACTACCGGCTCCACGTATACCCTCGACGGCAGCTATACCCGCAACGGCAGCCAAACATCGAAAGTGCGCAACCAAAATGTGTTTACTTCAACACTAGTGATCACTTCCGACGCCCTTAATGTAGACAAAACTACGCGCCACATCGTAAGCGGAACAGCTTCCTTTACACTTACCGGAAGCGGCACCGGTGGCAATAGCTTCTCTCACGAAGGTTCGCTGGAGTTCCTCGGCAATGGC
>JAEUUQ010000562.1 GCA_016787505.1 Saprospiraceae bacterium
CGGCCACGGCGGCATGGACTTCTTCCTGCTCAACGCATTTATAGAATGCGCCAAGCGCAACGAAGCCGCTCCTTTCGACGCCTACGACGCCGCTACCTGGATGGCCATCACGCCGCTCTCCGAGCAGTCGATAGCACAGGGGGGGCAGCCACAGCACTTTCCCGACTTTACCCGGGGCAGGTGGATGCACAGGAAGAATACCTTTGCGGTGGGGGATGAGTATTGATCAATTTACGCCACCCGTAAAATTTTCTCCATTTTACGGCCTTTTGCCAATTCATCCACAAGTTTATCCAAATACCTTACCTGCTGCGTCAGCGGATTTTCGATTTCTTCCACCCGATAACCACATATTACGCCGGTAATGAGGTGAGCATTGGGGTTTAATGAAGCGCGCTGAAAGAATGTCTCAAAAGTTACTTTTTCTTCTATAAGTTCGTTCAGCTTTTTTTCATCAAAGCCGGTCAGCCACTCCATTACCTGATGCAATTCTTCTTTGGTTCTGCCTTTCTTCTCCACTTTTGCGAGGTAATGTGGATATACCGAAGCGAAGGTCATTTTTGCAATGCGTTCATTGTGCGAATTGGTGTTGTCCATGTCAGTTATTTTTATTTCAACCGCTCTAATTGACCTTTTCTTTTCACAATGTTTTTATAATCCCACTGTATTTCTCTCGATTTTTTCAGCCAGCGATCTAAGTCAGTCAAGTCGACCTGTTCGGGAGAAGTGTAGCGAATAGAAGCGTCTTTAAACTTCCCGGAGCCGGTTTTCAGTTTAGATTCTCCAAAATCTGCACCGCTCCAAAACATCAGGCGAACACCATCTTTTAATTTGTCGTAACCGACAATCGGGTTTCCGTCTAAAAACCAAACGGGGTGGGCGTGCCAGATTTTGTTTTCTGCTTCGGTTAGTTCGCTGTCAATAGCTGTAGCCAACAAGTTGCAGATTTCGCTGTCAGCCGTTGATAGTTTGTCGTTGTAGGATTGAATTTCTGCTTTCATATACTTGTATTGTTGTCGGGTGTGTGATGTGATTGTATTTGCAAGATAAGTTATTTCTAATCCCCAGAGGTATTTTTCGAGTTGTTGTTGGGTCATGCTGTAAATAGGATTGTGCGATCTATGATTAATTTTTTATAGTCACTTTTACGTTCCTCACTAAAAAAAAAGCATCAATTAATTGAATGGCACTTTGACAACAGGCAAGCAGAAGGCCCATGCGATCATTCTTGTTGATTTTCCAGCTTTCAGCGGCAATATTTATACCGCACGCCGCGGTATAGATATAGTTTTTCAAAATTGATTTGAACTTTTCCTATGCTTGCAAGCTGGCATGCCAGGCTGTTTTCAAATCAGCCAAAGCAACTTCCACACTGGGTAGATTGTCTTCAATAATCTTCTCTACATACAGCGGAATATTCAGGTTGAAATTGATTTGTTCCAAATTCCTAAACATGCACTTACCAGGCTAAGTGGCCGACGAAGGCAATTGCGCAGACTGAAAGTGCGGGTAGTCTGATGGAAAAAGAATCCGCCCAGACAGGTAAGTTATTTACGACACGTTGCAAAGTGTCAACAGTCCCCAAATGATAACAGTCAGTCCAACCGCTATCCATTTCCGTTTCTTGTCGTCAGTTGGCAATATTTTTTCTATCAGTTGTTTCATTGTTTTTGTGTTGCTCTACATTGACACATAACGGTTTGCGGCAAACCGATGTTAGCTAATGTTTGTTTTAGTAATCCTTTCTTTTTTGAACAAGTAAAGCCCTACACATATCAATGAACTAAATATGAACACCAATGGTATCCAAAGTATATCTACCCATAGCCAACGAACTTCGTTTTCATTACCTCTGAATGGTAAACAGAGAATCATTAGAAACATTGCGATGTACAATAAATTGTTTTTCATGTAACTCGAATTTTAAGTGAAAATTTATGCAAACAAAGTTATTGGCATCAATTTGAACAAATAATTTGGGGTTGAAAAAGGGTTGATATTGTTATTGATTGTTGGTTATCAATGTTTTAAATTCGCCTTCAATTCTCTTCTATTTTTAATGTTAAGTTTTTTATATATCTGATTAATATGTGATTTGAGCGTGCTTTGTTCGATAAAAAGCTCAGTCATTATTTCTTTATTCGTTTTTCCTGAAATAATTAAGTCATATACCTCCATTTGCCTGTCCGACAATTCATTAAGTAGAACATCAATTCCTTCACTTTTAATTTTAGATTGCTCCCTAATTTGGCTTGAAAGGCTTGAAATTCTCCTGCTATTAATTTGAAAATAGATTGCAACTAAGAATGAGCTAACTACCACCAGTAGAAAAATAAGGCCTGGGTAATTGTGTAATACCAATCTAATTTTCCCATCACTACCTCTAATTGAAATCGCAATAGATGATAACACAAGAGCGATTCCAAGAAGATACTTTTGATTTTTGGACAGCATACTTTTTTGTATGATTTAAATGTTAGCTATACCGCACGCCGTCAAGTCATCCCGACCTGTCGGTACGGGACAAGTTGTGCATGACTTTTCCGGCTTTGCGGTATTATACCTCGCGCCCGGACTTGGGTCATGCCCAAAATTCGACGGTGCGAGCTATAACTTGTTTATAAGGATGATTTTCTCATACCTATTACCCCAATTGGGGGTAGACAAAGATGATATTGTACGGTGATATACAAAGATAACCTTTTCATAAGTCCAAGTCATCAAACGGATCATTGGTTTATACAAAAATACGCCTGATAGCTACAAAACCAAACCCCCTCCTTTTTTGTATAGTATCAGCAAAACGACCTAATACGTGAAACCAACTCTACTCGTACTCGCAGCCGGCATCGGCAGCCGCTACGGCGGCCTCAAACAGGTGGACGGCATCGGCCCCGCCGGCGAAGCTATTATCGATTATTCTGTTTACGACGCTATCCGCGCCGGCTTCGGCAAGGTGGTGTTTGTGATCCGACGCAGTATCGAAGAAGCTTTTAAGGAGAAATTTGCCGGCAAATTCGACAGTCGGATTGCCGTGGAATATATTTTTCAGGAAATTGATAGCCCCGTTGAAGGCATCACCCATTGGCCCGAACGCCAGAAACCCTGGGGTACCGGCCACGCTATCCTGATGGCGGCGCCGGCTATCCAAGAGCCTTTTGCGGTGATTAATGCCGATGATTACTACGGCGTTAGCGCTTTTCAGGCGCTGGCCGATTTTCTAAAAACCAATTGCACTCCCAATCACTACGCTATGGTGGGGTATCTGCTGCGCAATACGCTGTCGGAAAACGGCGCCGTGTCGCGCGGCGTCTGTGAAATGGACGAGCAGCACCTGCTGACTAATGTGGTGGAACGCACCAAAATTCAGCGCATGCCCGACGGCGGCATTTTATTCGCCGACGAGAACCAACAGATGCATCCCATCAGCGAAAACGCCGTGGTGTCGATGAATTTGTGGGGTTTTCATCCCTCGATTTTTGAACACCTCCACCGCCAATTTCTGGCTTTTTTTGAAAAAAATAACCAAAACGCTAAGTCGGAGTTTTATATCCCCTTTGCAGTTAACGACCTCATCCAGGAAGGCCGCATCCGGCTCACGGTTTTACCCACCGACGAGCAATGGTACGGCGTAACTTACCAGGATGACAAAACTACGGTGCAGGAGGCTTTTGCCCAGCTTACAAGGCAGGGAGTTTACCCGGAAGGACTGTGGTGAGAGACTATGAGACTGTATGACTGTAAGACTGTAAGACTTTAAGACTGTACGACTATATGATCATTGTTCGTAAAGTCGTACAGTCGTACAGTCGTACAGTCCTACAGTCTATTTCAGCACTTTCAAGATATCACAGACCAGCCCCGGCCCGTAGTAAACCAGTCCCGTATACACCTGCACCAGGTCGGCGCCGGCTGCCAGTTTTTCCTGGGCGGCCTCGGGGCTATCGATGCCACCCACGCCTATGATGACAAAGCTGCCCTGCGATTGTTGGCGCAAGTAGCGTATCACTTCTGTAGACCGATTTCGCAGGGGTGCGCCGCTGAGTCCGCCGGCGCCGATGGCCTGTAGGGTAGCTTCCTGGGTTTGAAGGCCCGTCCGGGCAATCGTGGTATTGGTGGCGATTACACCGTTGATGCCGGTACTGCGTACAATATCGACAATGTCTTGTAATTGCTCGTCCGTCAGGTCGGGGGCTATTTTTAGTAAAATGGGTTTGGGCTGGGGAGTCTCCTTATTGCGCGATTGCAATTGCTGCAACAGGGCGGTAAGCGGCTTTTTGTCCTGCAACTCACGCAGGCCCGGCGTATTGGGAGAACTCACATTTACCACAAAATAATCGACATAGGGAAAAAGGCGGTCGAAGCAAAACAGGTAGTCGTCGGCGGCTTTTTCGTTGGGGGTGTCTTTGTTTTTGCCGATGTTGCCACCGATGATGAGCCCCTTGGGGCGGGGTCCCTGCAAGCGCTGCACCAGCGCCTCCACGCCGTCGTTGTTGAAGCCCATACGATTGATGAGTGCATGGTCGGGTTTCAGGCGGAATAAGCGGGGCTGGGGGTTGCCTGACTGCGGCCTCGGCGTCACGGTGCCCAATTCTATATGGCCGAAGCCCAGGGCGGCCATGAGGCGAAAATATTTGCCGTCTTTGTCGAAACCCGCCGCAAGCCCTACCGGGTTGGCAAAAGTAAGTCCCATTACCTGCCTTTCGAGTGCCGGCCGGCGCACCGCTAACATGGCTTTCCACAAATAGCCGGCGCCAGGAATGCCCAGCGCGAGCCGGAAAAGCGCCATCGTGAGGTAGTGTGCGCGTTCGGGAGGGAAAAGAAAAAATAAAGGACGGAGGAAAAATCGGTACACAAGCAGAAATTTTGTGCGCTAAGATAAATCAAGTTTTTTACCTTAGCAGCAAACACCGCTTAAACTAGAGCCTATGTATTTTAATAACGAAGGAAAAACGGCCGTCACCTATGATGCCATCGTAGTGGGTACGGGCATCAGCGGCGGCTGGGCCGCCAAGGAGCTCTGCGAAAAGGGCCTGAAAACCCTGGTACTCGAACGCGGCCGCAATGTGCGACACGTTATCGACTATCCCACCGCAAATATGGACCCTTGGGAAGATCCGCTGCGCGATTTTCTGCCTTTTGAAGAAATAAAAGACTACCAGGTACAGGCGCGTACGGGCTACGGCATGCGTCGCAGTACCAAACACTGGTGGGTCAACGATACCGAAAACCCCTATACAGAGGTCAAACGCTTCGACTGGATCAGGGGTTATCACGTGGGCGGCCGTTCTATCATGTGGGGCCGCCAGTCGTACCGCCTCAGCGACCTCGACTTCGAGGCCAACCTCAAAGATGGCGTGGCTGTGGACTGGCCTATCCGGTATGCCGACCTGGCGCCCTGGTACGACTATGTAGAGCGCTTTGCGGGCATCAGCGGACAAAAAGAGGGCCTGGCGCATTTGCCCGACGGCAACTTTCTACCCCCTATGGAAATGAATTGCGTAGAAGACCATCTGCGCAAAAAAGTAGCCGAAAATTTCAGCGGCCGCGTGATAACGATCGGGCGCACGGCCCACCTTACCGAGCCCAATCCCGATGTGCACGGCAACCGGGGCAAATGCCAGTTTCGCAACCGCTGCATCAGGGGGTGCCCCTACGGCGCCTACTTCAGCAGCAATGCCTCGACCCTGCCCGCCGCGGAAGCTACCGGCAATATGACCTTGCGGCCCAATTCTATTGTGCATTCCGTCATTTACGACGAAAAAACCAACAAGGCCAAGGGCGTGCGCGTGCTGGATGCGGAGACCAAGGAAGAAATGGAATTTTACGGCAAGGTGGTCTTCCTCTGTGCCTCTACGCTGGGTTCAACCTTCATCCTCATGAACTCCACTTCCGATCGTTTCCCCAACGGATTGGGCAACAGCAGCGGGCAGTTGGGCCACAATATCATGGACCACCACTTCCGCACCGGCGGCGCGGGCATCTACGACGGATTCACCGATAAATACCACAAGGGGCGCCGCCCCAACGGCATCTATATCCCGCGTTTCCAAAACCTGGACAAAGCCAGTCAGAGCCAGAACTTCATCCGCGGCTACGGCTTCCAGGGTGGCGGTAGCCGGTTCAACTGGATACAGGGCATCAAAGAACTCGATATGAGCCTGGGTGAAGAATTCAAGCGCAAACTCGTAGAACCCGGTCCCTGGCAGCTTGGCATCACGGCCTTCGGCGAATGCCTGCCGTATTACGAAAACAAGGTGGAACTCAACCACGAGGTAAAAGACGTACACGGGCTGCCTACCCTCAAGATCGACGCCGAGTTCAAAGATAACGAGATGAAGATGCGCGAACACATGCGCACCTCCGCCGGAGAAATGCTCGAAGCTGCCGGTTTTTCAAATATCAAGATTTTCGACGACGGCTCCTGGCCGGGACTGGGCATCCACGAAATGGGCACCGCCCGCATGGGCCGCGACCCGAAAACCTCGGTGCTCAACAAATGGAACCAGCTCCACGACGTGTCGAATGTGTTTGTCACCGACGGTTCGTGCATGACCTCTTCGGCCTGCCAGAACCCCTCGCTGACATATATGGCACTGACTGCCCGCGCGGTCAATTATGCGGTGGAGCAGATGAAGAAATCTGAAATTTAGTTGTGGGTTATCAGTTGTGAGTTGTCGGTTGTGAGTTGTGAGTTGTCGGTTAATTATTAAAATTTAACCGATAACCGATAACCGACAACCGACAACCGACAACCGACCATAAATTAACCAACAAAAACAACAACCATGACGCGACGTGAAGCGCTTAGAAATACGGCTTTAATTTCCGGTTATGCATTGGCGATGCCTTCATTGGCGGCCATCTTGCAAAGCTGTGCGGGGCAAAAGCGCCCCGAGTGGCTGCCCAACTTTTTCAATCAGGGGCACGCCGATATGATCACGGAGATCGTAGAAATGCTCTTGCCGCATACCAAAGACCTGCCCGGCGCCTGGGATTTGGACGTACATGCCTTCGTAGACAAATTTGTGGGACAAGTCTTCGAGGCGGAAGACCAGGAAAAATTCAAAGCCGGCCTCGACGATATCACGCAGCAGTGCCAAACAGCCTACGGCAAGCCTTTTATGGAGTGCAGCAAAGAGCAGCAATACGAACTGCTCAATAAAATCGACGCAGAGCAAAGGGCAAAAGTCAAAGAACAGCCCAACGAGGATATCTATTGGCCTACCTTCCTCAAAATCAAGGATGTGGCCTTCCTGGGGTATTTTACCCACGAAAAAATAGGCCTGGAAGTCCTGGTCTACGACCCCATCCCCGGTGTATACCAGGGTTGCATCCCCGTCACCGAGGTAGGCGGAGGGAAGCGGACGTGGGCGTTGTAAGTCCGTTGTCCGTTGTCAGTTGTCGGTTGTGGGTTATCGGTTGTCGGTTAATTATTATTATTATTTAACTGACAACCGATAACCCACAACCCACAACCCACAACCCACAACCCACAACTTTTTTTATAACTTTGTCACATCAAATCAAACCACACACTTATGCCCAATAATCTGCTTGCTGGAAAAAGGGGGGTCATCTTTGGCGCCCTCGACGATAAATCTATTGCCTGGAAAGTAGCCGAGCGCTGTGTAGAAGAAGGCGCGCGTATAACCCTTACCAACGCGCCGGTAGCCATGCGTTTCGGACAAATCAAAGAGCTGGGCGAACGCCTGAATGCTGAAATAATCCCCGCCGATGCCACATTGGTAGAAGACATGGAAAAGCTTTTTCAGCAGTCGATGGATGTGTTGGGTGGAAAAATCGACTTCGTACTCCACTCTATAGGTATGTCGCTGAATGTGCGCAAGGGCCGCGAGTATACCGACCTGAACTACGAGTGGATGCAAAAAAGCTTTGACATTTCCTCGATTTCGTTCCACAAGATGATGCAAACGCTGTGGAAACTCGACGCGATGAACGACTGGGGTTCTATCCTGGCCCTTACCTATATTGCCGCCCAGCGCGTTTTCCCGGATTATAGCGAGATGGCTGAATCGAAGGCCCTGCTGGAGTCCTTTGCCCGCAGTTTCGGCTATCACTACGGCATCAGCAAAAAAGTACGCGTAAATACCATTTCGCAGTCGCCCACGATGACTACCGCCGGCAGCGGCGTCAAAGGTTTTGACGAATTTTTCGGCTACGCCGACAAGATGTCGCCACTCGGCAATGCCAGCGCCGACGCTTGCGCCAACTACTGCGTGGTGATGTTTTCCGACTTTACCCGCTCGGTAACGATGCAGAATCTCTATCACGACGGCGGATTCTCTTCTATGGGGATGAACCCGGCGGTGTTGGGGTTGTAGGGGCCGTTATCCGTTGTCGGTTATCCGTTGTCGGTTATGGGTTATGGGTTATGGGTTGTCGGTTAAATTTAAAAAAATAATAATAAAACCATAACTCACAACCCATAACTCACAACTCACAACCCACAACCGACAACCGACAACCGACAACATGAAATCCAAGCTACTTCCCTTATTACTCGGTATTAGCTGCCTGGCATCGGCTCAGTCGGCATTACAGCGCGTCATCACTAACTTTGCTGCCGACCCGGACCTCAAATACGCGGGAGTGAGCATAAGTGTGATTGATGCCAAAACCGGAAAATGGGTAGCGGGGCATCGCGCTTCTCAAGGTTTGGCGCCGGCTTCTTCCCTCAAAGTGCTTACCACCGCTACCGCTTTGGCCGTGTTGGGCGACGATTATACCTTTCGCACCGACCTGCAATACGACGGCGAAATCGACAGCGATGGCGTATTGAACGGCAACCTGTACCTGCGCGGCTCGGGCGACCCCACTTACGGCTCCGATCAGATGGAAGACGCGGCTAACCTGGAAGAAGCCATGGCCCGCCTGCGGCTGGCATTGCAACAACGCGGCGTGCGGCGCATCACCGGATATATAATAGCCGACGCTTCCTGTTTTGATACCGAAGTGAGCAGTCCCACCTGGCACTGGATTGATATGGGCAACTACTACGGCGCCGGGGCCTGGGGGCTCAACATACACGAAAACCTGTACCACCTCCATTTTCGGCAAACCGCCAAAGTAGGCGATACGCCCGGCATAGCCCTGATTGAACCCGACATGCCCGACCTGGTCTTCAACAACGAGGTGAGCTCTGCCGGTGAAAATACGGGCGACAATGCCTATATCTACGGCGCGCCCTATACTTACGAGCGCTACGTGCGCGGCACCATACCCGCGGGGCGCGGCACTTTTTCCATTAAAGGCTCCATGCCCGATGCGCCGTTGTTTGCTGCCCGCTATCTCGACCAGCAGTTGCGTTCGGTGGGTATCGTGAGTGCGAAAGGGCCGACCACCTTGCTGGAATTATCCCGAAAAGGCTTCAAACCCGTGGTGAGGCAAACGCTTTACACCCATTACTCGCCGCCGCTGTCGGCCATCATCAAACGCACCAATATTCAAAGTGTCAACCTCTATTGCGAAGCTATGTTGCGGGCGGTGGGATTAAGCCGCCAGCAGGAAGGCAGCGCTAATGCGGGCATGAAAACCACCCTGGAATTCTGGAAAAACCAGGGCGTCGACACCAAAGGCGTCTTTCTGGAAGACGGCTGCGGCCTGTCGGCTCACAATGCCGTTCCCAGCCTGTTCCTCGCACAGGTATTGCACAAAGTATACAACAACCCCAAATGGTACCAGGTCATCGACGACTCACTGCCCGTGGCGGGGCAGAGTGGCGGACTAAAGGGAATGTTCAAAGGCACAGCTGCCGAAGGCCGCCTGCGCGCCAAGACGGGCACCCTCGACCGCGTGCGATCCTTTACCGGTTACGCCCCCGACAGCAGGGGGCGACTGCTCGCTTTTAGCATTATTGTATCCAATTATACCTGTTCGGGTAGTGAAGTGCGCAAAAAAATGGAAACCGTCATGCGCGCCATGTGTGAATAATCAATCCGAAAAACATGACTACACCTTCTCATTTCTTCCAGGGACTTCGCGTGGTTGAGCTAGCCGGCGTTTTGGCAGGGCCGGCAGTAGGCATGTTTTTTGCCGAGTTGGGCGCTGAAGTCATCAAAATTGAAAATGCAAAAACCGGCGGCGACATGACGCGCGGCTGGAAGCTGCCCAGCGAAGACCCCCAATCGCCGGCCTCAGCGTATTACCACAGCATCAACTGGGGAAAACAAGCCGTGTTGCTTAATCTCGATGAGGATGCCGACCGGCAGCAGGCCCTGCAATGGATACAAGAGGCAGATATAGTCATTTCAAATTTTAAAACAGACGCAGCCCGGCGGATGGGTATGGATTACGACACGCTCAGCGCGCTTAATCCGCGGCTCATCTACGGCCAAATCCACGCTTTTG
This sequence comes from Saprospiraceae bacterium, assembly GCA_016787505.1. Classification (GTDB taxonomy): domain Bacteria; phylum Bacteroidota; class Bacteroidia; order Chitinophagales; family Saprospiraceae; genus JABWBR01. The sequence goes on from JAEUUQ010000562.1 coordinate 10,372, forward strand.
ACGAAGACAGCGACTTGCCCGCTTTCGATGTCGTGTTGCAGGCGGAGGCGGGCTTTTTGTACATGACCGGCGAACCCGACCGCGAGCCCGTCAAGATGCCCGTAGCATTGATAGACCTGCTGGCGGCCCATCAACTCAAAGAAGGCATTCTGGTGGCCTTGTTGCAGCGCGAGCGTACCGGTCGCGGCGCGATGGTGAGTACGTCACTGCTCGCTTCGGCCATCGCCTCCCTGGCCAACCAGGCGGCCAACTGGCTTACCTCCGGCCATATCCCCCAGCGCATGGGCGCCCAGCACCCCAATATTGCGCCCTATGGCGATATTTTCTATTGCGCCGACGGCAAACCCGTGGTGTTGGCCGTGGGTACCGACCGGCAGTTTCGCCAACTGGTGGAGTTATTGCAACTGGGCGCTTTGTGCGTCGATTCCCGCTTTAATAACAACGCCGCCAGGGTGAGAAACCGAGCTGAACTCAATGCGATTCTCGCTCAGGCAATCAAAACCTTCAGCCGCGATGAATTCCTCCGGCAGTGCCACGATAGCCAGGTGCCCGTGGGCGGTATCAGGGATATGAAAGAGGTATTCGAACAACCTGCCGCCCAAAAACTCATTCTCGAAACCCGACACCCCGACGGCAGCACCAGCCGCTGCGTAAAAACGGTGGTTTTTGATGTTAGGTGAACGGTAAACGTTCACCCTACGTGGTCGTCACCTTGTCACCCTGTCACCCTGTCACCCTGTCACCTTGTCACCCTCATATAATTTCCTAAAAAATAGCATTTTATAAAAAAGCGAACCTTTTCCCGCCGGAATGATACCGTTTCCTTAAATTTGCGTTATAATGCTATAAATACTGGAACTTTTGTCTTTGATGGGCGTATATTTATCCAGTAATAGCTCAAGCAATCAATAATGCGTCATAATACCGATGACAATAACCAGTGGATACAAGACCTGGTTGCCGAATATGAATTAATATCAAAAACGGGGTCTACCTTCTTTTTTGATGAAAAAGCATATGCGCAATTAATTACCTACTAC
>JAEUUQ010000571.1 GCA_016787505.1 Saprospiraceae bacterium
CCGAATCTGGGCATCAAAACGCGAATCTCCATTCCATTTTCCTGGATATATTGTGGCAATTTCCGGGCAATTTCTGCTATAAGTGATTGCTCGGTATAAGGCAGCATCTCCTGGGTTACAATCAGCACTTTCTTTTTACTCATATCCCATTTTTTTACAATAAGCAGGGCGCTTAGCCTTCAATGAACAAAAACGCAAAGATAGTAAAAATCAAGGACTTTTAACTTTTTTGACTATACAATATCCTTGAAGACGTCACAAACCATATTCAGACCGACTACTTTTGCGTACTTTCATTTCAAATAATTGTAAAACGCCTAACTTTACTTGTAAGTTTACGCGCTGACATACCACCTACGCGCTAAGTATGTATCTATTTGCCAGGGTTGAACAATTACAGCGGCACCTTAGGCTATTAAAAAGCCAGGGTCGCACAATCGGTTTTGTGCCCACCATGGGGGCATTACATGAGGGTCACCTTTCTTTGTTGCAGCGATGCCACTCCGACGGATGTGTAGCCGTTTGCAGCATTTTTGTAAATCCCACTCAGTTTAACGAGGCTTCCGATCTGGAGAAATATCCGCGTACTCCAGCTAATGACGTTGAGATGTTGCTCAAGGTTGGTTGCGAGGTATTATTTATGCCGCCGGTGGCTGAAATATACGACCAGGGTATGGATACACAGGTCGACCTGCCTCTCGGGCATCTTGAAACCGCAATGGAAGGACAGTTCCGCCCCGGCCATTTTGTAGGAGTAGTTCAGGTAGTGAAACGCCTGCTCGATATAGTAGAACCGGAAGCGCTATACATGGGGCAGAAAGATTATCAGCAGGTAGCTATTATCCGGCATCTTATCCGCACGCTGCAGTTGCCTGTAAATCTGGTGATGGGAGCCACTGTGAGAGAATCAGACGGTTTGGCCATGAGTTCTCGAAATGTAAGGCTTACACCTGCGCAAAGACAAATAGCACCGCAGATATATCAAACCCTGCTACAGGCTAAAGCAATGACAGCGCACAAGATGCCTGCGGAAATAAGTCAATTTGGCATGCGCCAACTCGAGCGCCTGGGGTTTCGCCCTGAGTACTTTGAGATCGTTGACGCCGATACGCTGGAGACGGTGACCGAATACCCCTCTGCGCGTCAAATGGTGGCTTGTGTGGCAGTATGGCTGGGTGAAGTAAGGCTCATCGATAATCTCTTGCTTTCTGATTAAGATGTGGTCAACTTTATTTGGCGACTCATTGTTCATGTTGTGATTATATTTGCAGTCGCTATGATGATACAACGCTTTAAATCGAAGATACACAGAGCTACTATTACAGAAGCTAACCTCCACTATGTAGGCAGCATCACGATTGACGAAGAACTAATGGAGGCTGCCAACTTCATAGAAGGTGAGCGCGTACAGGTAGTTAATAACAACAACGGCGAGCGGCTGGAAACCTACGTAATCAAGGGTGAGCGTGGATCCGGTGTGATCTGCCTCAACGGCGCCGCTGCCCGGCGCGCGCAGGTAGGCGATGTAGTGATTATTATTTCTTATGCCTGGATGGAAATGGAAGAGGCCAAACAATTTGTGCCCAGTGTAGTATTTCTCGATGAGAACAATCGCATGATCAAACCTTAATCCGTCTTTTCTCAAATAGCTGCATTTTGAAACAGGTTCTTATCAACGTCATCAAATTTCTATTCTTTCTGGGGCTCGGCGTGTTCATCCTGTATTTGGTTTACCAGAATCAGGATGCGGCATACAGGGAAGATTGCGCTTTAAAAGGCGTGCCCGCTGCAGAGTGCAGCTTGTTTCAAAAAGTAATCAACGACTTCGGCCACGTCAATTATTGGTGGATTCTGGCCGTGTTGGGCGTCTATTCGATCAGCAACCTGAGCCGGGCGATTCGCTGGAATATGTTGCTCAGAGCCCTGGGATACAAACCCAAGCTGATCAATGCTTTTATCACTATCATTATCGGTTATTTTGCCAACCTGGGCTTGCCTCGCATGGGCGAAGTAGTACGTGCAGGCGTCATGGCCCGCTACGAGCGTATGGCCATTGAAAAAGTAATGGGTACCATTGTAGTCGACCGCGTGATGGATGTGATCAGTATTCTAGTCATCACGGCGATGGCTTTTTTGCTTCAATTTGAAACGATCTGGGCCTTTGTAGACGAGCAGGTTTCGCTCACCGAACGATTCGGCGGAGCGGGCAATCTGTTGATTGTACTCACCGGCTCTTTTGCCGCTTTTGCCGCGTTGATCTATGTTTTTCGCAAAAAACTCATGCGCACGCCACTGTTCAGGAAAATAGCAGCAATTGCAGGCGGCTTCTGGGAGGGTATTCAAACTGTGCGGCAACTCGACAGGCCCTGGTGGTTTGTGATACACAGCATCAATGTGTGGCTCATGTTTTTTGCCATGACCTACCTGCTTTTCTGGGCTTTTCCGCCCACAGCAGGTTTGCCGGTAATAGCCGTGCTTGTCGTATTTGTATTTGGCACCTGGGGGGTAGTCATCCCTTCACCCGGCGGCATGGGAACGTATCATTTCCTCGCCCAATTGGCGCTCAGTATTTATGGGGTGAGCGGAGATGACGGCTTTTCGTGGGCCAATATTTCGTTTTTCTCGGTGCAAATAGGAAGCAATATTGTCGGAGGGCTTTTGGGTTTTATCATCTTGCCCTTAATCAATAGGCACACCCATTCTTCCGCTTCTGTTTCAACAACATAGATTATGTCGTCAATTGCGCACATACAAGCCAAAATTCAGGATTGGTCACTGGCCCGCCAAAGTGTGGATAACTGGAAGGCCAAGGGGGAGCTCGTGGTTTTTACCAATGGTTGTTTCGATATACTGCACTATGGTCACGTGTTTTACCTGGCACAGGCCCGCGATTTGGGAAGACGGTTGGTGATCGGGCTCAATTCGACCGATTCGGTGAGAAGACTCAAAGGCCCCCAACGCCCTATCAATGACGAGGCTACCCGCCAGCTTTTGCTCGCTGCGCTCGAATGTGTTGACTTAGTAGTCGTTTTTGAAGAAGATACCCCGCTTGCGCTCATCGAATACTTGATGCCCGACGTATTGGCCAAGGGGGGCGATTGGACGCCTGACCAGATCGTGGGCGCCCCGGCAGTGTTGGCCAACGGCGGCCAGGTGCTGAGCTTGCCTTATATTGCAGGGTATTCAACTACAGCTATCGAACAAAAAATTAAATCAAATTGAGTATGCCGGCGATAACTATCCGCGCGCTTACAAGTTATCTGGACTCGATAGCGCCGCCCGTTTACCAGGAAAGTTACGACAACGTAGGCCTACTCGTAGGCAATCCCGACGACGAGGTCAAAGGCGTATTGATTTGCCTCGACTCTACCGAAGCAGTTGTGGAAGAAGCCCTGGCCAAATCATGCAATATTGTGGTCGCCCACCATCCTATTATTTTTAAAGGACTGAAACGCCTTACCGGCCACAATTACGTGGAGCGCACCGTATTAAAAGCGATCAAAAACGACGTGGCTATTTACGCCATCCATACCAACCTCGACAATATGTACTACCGGGGTGTCAACGCTAAAATTGCCGAGGTGTTGGGGCTGACCGGCACCCGGCTTTTGGCGCCAAAACAAGTTCAATCAAATGGGGACAATGCCGACCCCACCATCGGTGCAGGCATGATCGGACAGTTGCCCCAGCCCATGCAGGAAGAAGCCTTCCTTCAATATCTCAAAAAAATAATGAAAGCCGGATGCGTAAAACATACGGCCTTGCGCGGTAAATCTATCCATTCCGTGGCAGTTTGCGGCGGCTCCGGGGCCTTTCTGCTTCCCGATGCCATTGCCCGGCAGGCAGATGTTTTTGTAACGAGTGACATGAAATACCACGAATTTTTTGATGCCGACGGCAAAATCGTAATTGCAGATATCGGACACTTTGAAAGTGAACAGTTTACCATTGAGTTGCTCAGTGAAATAATTTCAGAAAAATTTGCTAACTTTGCCGTCCATTGCGCCGAAGTAATCACTAATCCGGTGCAATATCTTTAAAATCAACACTTTAACAATAAATCCGACATATAATGGCTGCAGAACTGACCGTAGCTGAAAAACTCAAGCAGCTCTATGAGCTCCAAATGATCGACTCCCAAATTAATAAAATTGAAATCCTGAAAGGCGAGTTACCTGTAGAAGTCGAAGATTTATCAGACGAAATCCAGGGCTTGGATACCCGTGTGAAGCGTCTGCAAAACCAGGTCAAAGAGCAAGAACAAGAAGCTATCAAGCAGCAAGCGAACATCACCGAGGCAGAAAATCTCATTCAGCGCTATCAACGCCAGCTAGACAACGTAAAAAACAACCGCGAATTCGAAGCTCTGACCAAGGAATTGGACATGCAGCGGCTCGAAATTCAGTTGTCGGAAAAGAAAATCCGCAGCATAAAAACAGAGATCCAGACCCGCGAAGAAGCCCTTGCTATCGCCGAAGAGCGCATGGCGGTGAAACTGAAAGAGCTCGAAGCCAAAAAGGTCGAGTTGGATAAAATCATCGAGAAGACCGAAAAAGAAGAGCAACGCCTGCGCGATTTGTCGAAAAAAGTATGCGCCAATGTGGAGGAACGCCTGGTAAAAGGATACGACAAGATTCGCCATTCTTATCGCAACGGCCTTGCCGTGGTTACTATTGAGCGCAATGCCTGCGGAGGTTGTTTTAATAAGATCACCCCACAGTTGCAACTTGAAATAGCCCAGCGCAAGAAGATTATTGCTTGTGAACACTGCGGCCGCATTCTCGTAGACGATCAATTGGTATCGGAAGTTGCCGGTTTGAACCTGGAAACCTCCTCTATGATGGAAATAGACGAGTAGGGGGGGGACATAGTAAAAGTACCGCTTTTTTTATGCCCAGATTATACAACCTCGTCAACAACGACGAACTCAAGCGTCATTTGCTAGAAAGTGCGGATACACGCATCACGCTTTCGTTTTACAAATACCACCACATTTCCGATCCGAATAGCTTTCGCGATCAGTTGTATCTGCGCTGGAACAAGCTTTCCGTATATGGCCGTATTTACATAGCCACAGAGGGCATCAACGGCCAGATCTCCGTTCCCGAAGCGCAGTTTGAGGCTTTCAAGACCGACATGTACGCTATTCCTTTCCTGGAGGGGGCCAGGCTCAATATGGCTATCGACGACGACGGCAAGTCGTTTTATAAGCTAAAAATAAAGGTGCGGCACAAAATCGTGGCCGACGGCCTTGACGATGCCAGCTTTGATGTGACCAAACGCGGCAAACACCTCAGCGCACGCGAATACAATGCGCTCACCGACAATCCCGATACGATAGTTGTGGATATGCGCAATCACTACGAAAGCGAAGTAGGCTATTTTGACGGCGCTATCCGCCCACAAGTGGATACTTTTCGCGAAGCGCTTCCGCTGGTTGAAGAAATGCTGGCGGATAAAAAAGAAGCCCCGGTCATTATGTATTGCACGGGCGGCATTCGCTGTGAAAAGGCCAGCGCGTATTACTTGCACAAAGGATTTAAAAACGTATTTATGGTAGACGGCGGCATCATCGAATATGCGCGCCAATGCCAAAAGGAAGGACTCCCCAATAAATTTATCGGCCTAAACTTTGTATTTGACGAGCGCCTGGGCGAGCGGGTGAGCAACGATATAGTGGCCAAATGCCACCAATGCGGGCAACTTTGCGATAAGCACATAAACTGCTCCAATGACGCCTGCCATTTGTTATTCATCCAATGCGAGGCCTGTAGCGCAGCCTACGAACGTTGCTGCTCGACTAAATGCCGTGATTTTAAACGCCTGCCGGAAGAAGAACGTCAAAAACTGAAGCCCGTTACGGAATTTAACGGCTCCCGGTTTACGAAAGGCCGCTACAAGGCATACCGGGAAGGAGAAGGACTCGTTATGCAATAAAAGCACTTCTTTCCATGAGCATGCATATCCCTTCGCTGTATATTGCGCCGAGCCCAAAAGCGGGGAGAGGCGTGTTCACCTCAGCGCCTATCGAACCCGATGATGTCATCGAAATATGCCCGGTGATCATTGTGCCTGAAAAAGACGTGCCGCTCATTCACCAGACTTATTTGCACGATTATTATTTTTTATGGGAAAATAAGCAATGTGCGATAGCGCTCGGCTATGGCTCCTTGTACAACCATTCGCCATTACCCAATGCAGAGTACTACATGGACTACGACAATCAGGCCATCAGTGTATATTGCATAAGGCCCATCCAGCCCGGCGAAGAGATCACCATCAGTTACACTGACGAAGGCGACGAGCGCACCAAGCTATGGTTTGACGTACAGGAGTAACCTGCGGGCAGCCTATCTGTTTTCTCCCAATTGCTTGTCGCTTTCAGGCTGTGCTTTTTCCTTTGAAAGCCGGGTATAAGTCTCCAAGCCGCAGCGCAAAAAGGCTTCATAGGCCTTGTCGTCGGGGGTATAACCCACAGGAGCGTTAAGCAATCGGCCTTCTGGCGATAACAACACGTAGTATGGTTGAGAGTTGGTTTGAAAAAATTCTGTTTGAAAATGGGCCCATTTATGGCCGTAGTTGCGCAATTTTCTTGTGCCGCCCGTCGCTTTTTGCACCACCACCTGCTCATCTGCCGGCAGTTCTATTTTCTCGTCTACGTACAGTGAGATGAGTACATAGTCATTTTTGAGGTGGTTATAGACGCCGGGTTCCGGCCAGACGTGTTCTTCCATTTTGCGGCAATTTTGGCAGGCGTGGCCGGTAAAATCGATCATGATTGGCTTGTTGACTTCTTTGGCGTAGGCCAGGCCTTCCTCCAAATCCTTGAAGCAATTGAGGTTTTGGGGACAATCGCAGGGCTTCAGCCAGCTATAGCACACGGGGGGCGCCAGGCCGCTCAGCAATTTGAGGGGGCGGAAAGAATCCGCTTTTTCGTCGTACATAAAACCTGTGGCCAGGTAAACCGCAAAAGCGAAAGAAGCCAGGCCCAGTAATTTGCGGGGCATGCCGATCTTAACGCCTTTATCGTCGTGGGGGAACCTGATCAGGCCGAAGAGATAGGCCGCCAGCCCTGCCGCTGTGAGAATCCACAAGGCCAGGAAGGGTTCTATTTTCAATAAACCCCAGTGCTTGACCAGGTCGGCATTTGACAAAAATTTAAAAGCCAATGCGATCTCCACAAAGCCGAGCACCACTTTTACCGTATTAAGCCAGCCACCCGAGCGGGGCAGCGATTGCATCCAGCCAGGAAAGGCGGCAAACAAGGCAAAGGGCAGTGCCAATGCCAGTCCGAAACCCGACATACCGGTGGTGAGCTGCCAGGCGCCGCCATCTGAACTAAGCGCCCCCGCCAGCAAAGAACCCAAAATAGGGCCGGTACAAGAAAAAGAAACCAGCGCCAGGGTAAGAGCCATAAAAAAGACGCCGACCATGCCGCCAACACCTTCGGCAGCACTGGCTTTATTTTGCCAGCTTTCGGGCAGCGTAATCTCGTAATACCCGAAAAACGAAAAGGCAAAAACGATGAATATGGCGAAAAATGACAGGTTGAGCCATACGTTGGTAGAGATATCGTTGAGGATATCCGGGTTTATAGTGTCGATAAGGTGAAAGGGTATGCTAAGCAGGAAATAAACCAGGAAAATGAAAAAGCCGTACATAGAGGCATTTATCAGTCCTTTGCGGCGGTTGCCGCTGCTTTTGGTAAAAAAGCTCACCGTGAGCGGAATCATTGGGAATACGCAGGGGGTAAGCAGGGCGATGAGGCCGCCGATAAAGCCGAGGATAAAAATATTCCAGTAGCCTTTCTTTTCTGTCTTATCAGCAGGTACGTCGCTACATTGGCCGGCGGGCGCCGACAAGTCGGGTTTGGCAATGCCGTATTGCTCATCGACATTTGCAACTGACTGGCCGGAAAGATCGGAGCCGGCTTCGTCGCCGATGAGTGCCAAATTCTGAGCAGGTACCACGCGGAAAGGAACCTCTGCCGAGGGAAGACATTGCTTATCGTCGCATGTCATAAACACCAACTGTCCCTGAATGGGCTGGTTGGGGTCGGTCACCTTGATGCGCTGGGTAAACACCACGGGGCTTTCAATAAATTTGATTACTTCTACGCCTCCGAATAGCGGATCGGGGCCCTGTTTTTTCTTGCCTTCTTCTTTTACTTTCTCAATCAGGGCATAGTGACTACCGGGTTCAAATATAAAAACGGTGGGTTCGGGGCCGTCGGCGCTGGTAAGTTGAGAGTAAATTGCCCAACCTTTTTCCATTTGAGCGGTAAAGACGAGGTCATATACTCCGGGTTCAGCAGCTTTGAGGGCTATTTGCCATTGTACGGGGGTTTTTATACCGCTTGGGATTGTCTTTGTTCCCGTCAGGTCGTTGAACAAGGGAGTAGGCTCGGGGAGGGTTTCCTGGGTTTGAGCTGTTTTATCTGGCGTAGTTTCGACGAGGTTGGCGTTTGTTTTTTTGGCTTCCAGCGCAAACGAGAAAGCTTCTTCTACAGGAGGCAAGCAGCGCTCGTCGTCGCAGGTCATAAACTCGAGATAACCCGTCACGGGTTTGGAAAAATCTTTGACCTTGATGCGTTGGGTAAAAGTAATGGGGCTTTTAGTAAATTTGATGACGTTGACACCGTCGAATAGTGGATCGGGGCCTTCTTTTTTATATCCTTTTTCCTTTACGGCGCCGTTGAGTTGGTAATGGTCGCCTTTATCGAAATAGAAAGCAGTGGGCACCGGGCCGTCGGGAGAGGTATGCTGCGAATATATCGTCCAGCCGGGCTCCATGGCAGCTGTAAAAACAAGATCGAATTCTGTATCGCTGACCTGTTTGTAGGAGGTGCTCCATTTTACAGGATTGAGAATTTGGGCTTGCACGAGGCCGACTACCAGGAGGGCGGAAAGCAGGACTAAGTATCTCTTTGCCATTTTGCGAGAGAGTTTGGGTAAAATCTGAGTGGAATTATTCCAAAATGATGGCAAAAGGCGTCGCCGTGGGCGGCAGGCACATATTGTCATCACATGTCATAAACATTACTTCGCCGTCTATTTGTTTTAAACCTGGGGTTACTTTAATTCTTTGGATAAACTTAACCTGTTGGCTATACTTAACCAGGTTCATGTCAAAAATAGGATCGTGGCCTTCTTTTTTGTGGCCGTCTTCGGTGGCTTTGCCCAGCAGTTCGATAGAAGGGGTTAACAATTCAATAGAAGTGGGCACCGGGCCGTCTTCCGATTCGAGGTATTGCGAATAAATAAACCAGCCTTTTTGCAGATTAGCGGTAAGTACCAGGTCGTATTCGTTTTCGGCTATTTTGTTGGCCGTGAAGTTCCATTTGACCGGCTCAATCTTTTGGGCGGGTAAAGCGCTTGCAACCAGAAAGAAAAGGATACCCAAGAGAACGTATTTCATAACAAATTGATTTGAACGCTTTGAGCGCACAAAGTTAAGGTGCATTGCCATACGGGGGCGATTATAGGCAGGCGATTAATAAAAGATTAACACATGGGGGGTTATAAGGTAACAGCAGATGCCTGCAGTAGCGACTCAAACAAAATTTTGCCATCGGTATTGCCAAGGGCGCCTTCTGAGCAGCGATCGGGGTGGGGCATCATGCCGAATACGTTGCGTTGGGCATTGCAGATGCCGGCAATGTGATCGAGGGCGCCATTGGGGTTAGCCGCATCGGTGACTTCACCTTGAGAAGTGCAGTAGCGAAACAGCACCTGGTCATTGCCGATGAGTTGGCGCAGGGTAGCTTCATCAGTATGGTAGCGGCCTTCGGCGTGAGCTATGGGTATTTTGAGTACTTGGCCCGGAGTGGTATGGCTGGTGATGGGCGAATGGGTCGTTTCTACGCGCAGGAACACATTTTTGCAAATAAACTGTTGGTTTTGGTTGCGCAATAATACGCCGGGCAATAATCCGGATTCGCATAAAATCTGGAAACCATTGCAAATACCCCACACAAAGCCGCCGCTATTTGCAAAGTCGATAACGGCTTGCATGATGGGTGAAAAGCGGGCGATAGCGCCGGCGCGCAGGTAGTCGCCATATGAAAATCCGCCAGGCAACACAATACAATCGCCGGTATCAAAGCCGGCCAGGGATTTGTCCTTGTGCCAGAGCTTGGTCACTTCTTGTTGCATGACCTGGTCGATGACGTGCATCATGTCATCGTCACAATTTGAACCTGGAAAAACTACAACGCCGAATTTCATAACTTTAGAGGATAACGTTTCTGACATAATTTCGCCACAAAAGTAGAGAATTAAGCCGGGTTATTCGGTAAATATCAGGGACCTGTATTGATAAACCAACACGATAGCAACGGCCACCAGATGCACAGCCTCGGCAATTCTGGGCTTGAGCATGGTGAAGTTGAAAGAAATCAGCACACTCAGGGGAACAGCCAGTATCATCAAATGGGCCACACCAATCTGCTGCTGCACCAGTAAAGTGAGTGCTGCGATCAGCAACGCCCAAAAGAGCAGGTTGATCTTTTTCTGAACCTGTATTTGCGTTTTTAATAAATAATTGCCGGAATTAAAAAGCACCACAAGGAGTAACCCACCCATGACGGCCCATCCGATATATGTACCCCAGTAATAAGCAGTATCAAACGACAAAAAGTCGAACTGTGTCACAAATTGGCGTTGTATAAAGTCACTTAACCCTCCAATCCAAAAATAATACACACCGAGCAGCAAATAGGGCACAAACAACCCGCTGAACAGGATAAGGCGCTCACGGATATTAAACGACCTCATAATATTGAGTCCGGCAACCCCTAGGAAAATAAAGACGATATGTGAAAAATATACAAGGCTGGCAATGGCAACCCAAAAGCCGATATTGAAAATTCGATCAGCGCAAAATGGTACCTTATAAGTCGTCATCGCAATCCAGATCACAATGATCAAAAAAGTATTGGCCAGCAAAGGCGCCGACATAGGAATAAACTCGGGAAGGCTCGAAGTAATTAATATATAGACCAATCCGGGGAAAAGGTTTACTTCGCGGGCCAGCCTGTGTTCGGCTACCATTACGTTGATAGCTATGGCGTGAATCAACAAAATCGGGATAGACAAAATATGAAACCACTGGTGTTCGGCCAACTTGGCAATCCCCATAAAATCACCTGCAATGCCGAAGTGGCCGGAAGTATTGAGCATTTCAATAAAAAAAACAGGCGAGCGGAGCGCTGTGGCGTAAAACACCAGCAGCAAGCCTAATAACATCTGATTGGTGCGGAATATTCTTAACACGTTGAGTCGTTTCGGTCTTTATGTCTCAAATTTAGCAAGAAAAAACGGCGTATAAAGAAAAATTCCTATTTTAGCGGAACTAAGCTCGAAACACTACTGTTCTAGATACGATTGAACAGCTTATCAGTTGAGTAACCCATTTAGAGGCGCTCAATAAATCTTTCGCAAAGCCATTGTGACTTCCCAAAAACTTAGTGCGGCACAGCCGGACAAAAGGTTATTTTCATGTATTAGCCACTAATTAACCAAACAATATGACTCCGGGAATCGCTTTATCCACCGACAAGTCGACGTTGTATTACATCGACAGCAATGGCAACAAAACCGACATCGATCTGCTTAACGGCAATGCCGCAAAGGTGAGCCTCAGTGGAGGTAATGTATCGGCCATCCAGGTTACTTCGGTGCCCAGCGGCGGCACGGTAACGGAAATGCCCCTAAGCCTCCACTTACAGGTTAGCTATAACGCTTCGAAAAGTAGAAGCATTATATTCGGCTCAGATGATGTCGATAGCAGCATGGTAATTCACGTGCACCCTACCGATTTGACGCGTCATGCATTGTATTTGGAAAACGACGGTACAAATCTGGTCGTGACCGAGGGCTAGCCAGGCATTTCGAGGTATATCTGGCGAATCTCTTTGCTTTGAGCAAGACTTCCTAGCCATGCCAGATGCTCGCCTACGCCAGGAATTTCCTTGCCGGAGGCTTCACTTGTATGCTGATTCAGGTAGTCTTTCATGACGGCAACGACCTCCTTCCGCTCGTTCCAGTCGGCATACATGACTTGCCTATGTAGCCCTAGCAAGGTCATTTCGAAGCTATGTTCGGTCAACCCATCACGCTTGAACAGCCGGTTTACTCGCCTAAACCGGCTGTCTAAAGGGTCGCTACCCTGGTCTTCGCTTGGGTGGGATGAATTTTTATTGACCGAATTTTCATACACACAAATCAAACCCAGTAGCTCGGCTTGGTATTGAAGGTCACGTCGCTCGTAAGGATTTTTGTATCGCTTTAGCCGGCTAAACACGGCCAGAGCCTCCTCAAACTTGCCGCTCAAAAAATAGGCAACGCCGTAGTTGTAAGCTGTCGTAATACGCAGCCGTGGCGGCATTACCGCTCCATATTTTTTTAAACCGATTTCTATGTCTTTTGCTTTTAGGCAGGCCTGATCCAATTTTTTATTGTTCAAATACCATGACAGTTCCAGGCGATTGACAAACCGGAATTCCGCCAACTCCTGATGGGGAAGCAGCGCCACTTGCTTCCTGAGTTTATCTCGCAGGCGGAGAAAACCCTCGTTCTCTTTGTTCAGTGCCATAGTACTCAGCGCATTACCCATGTTTGTCATATAGCGAAAGGGGTTTTCTGCAATCAGTTGCGGGCGTTTTTCCCACCATTGCGCTATTAGTTGCGTAAATACATGGAAAGCGCGCTTATCGCTCCGGGTATTTGCCCAATTGGAAAAGGCGCCCAACAGCCGAAGTCCGCTCAAATTGGGCAAGCGGTCAAGCTGATCCAACAGGGGTTCTGCCTGCCTGAGCCTGTTCATCACGTCTTCGTTTTCAATGATCCCCGTGGCTTTATTGGAATAAAAGGATGTCCAATCGTAAAGCTCCTGATAGTACCATTCTTCTTCCAATAACTTGAACTGGGTTTCTTTTTCCTTGGTCAATTCCGCCAGCATGGCTTTTTGCGTCCGGGTGGTATCAACCCGCGAATGCAGCAGCGTGCGCTGCTCGCGGTTGATCTCCAGCAAGGCCATACTGTTCTCGTATTGAAGCGCTTTCTCGCGGGCTTTGTCCAAGGCCTGTTGCGATAAATCAAATAAACCTCGCTCCAATAGTATTTTAGCATCGATAAGCAGCTCTTTGATTTGCATGGAAGGATAATGCCCGGCGTTCTCGCTACGAAGGAAGGGCATCAGCCGCTCTTGCAGATTGAGCCGTTCTACCGGCAGGCGGGCCGTCACCTTTTTCAATTGCACAGGGTCGGCGATGGCCTTTTTCAATTTTTTATAAAAAACGGCCTCGTCGAACTCATTCATGGCCCCAAGAATCTGAAAAATAATCAACCCAACAGGCAGTTGAGCGTTTTTACTATGCAACCCTGATTTGTATTCTGCAGAGAACCTACGCTTCTCTGTTGCCGTCATCATATTGATGAGATTGGTTAGTTCGGAGAATTTATTTTTCATAATTGAATTTATATTTTAAACAGATCAAATGTATTTTAAAATACTTATAATCAAAAAATTATAGTCTAAAATTTAAAATAACAAATTGTATGCTAATTTATGTTTTCGACTATCTTGTCTGCGCCGGCGACATTCTTGTCCTATCTTTACATCAACAAAAAAACGGCAGATTCAAAAAACCAAATGACCACAATTAGATTGATATATGTGTCTTTTTTAAAAAAATGAATTTATGAATAGTAACACAAAAGTACTATAAATAAGAGCGATAAAATTATAACACTTTTTATACTAGTTAATAAATAAAGAACTTGTGTCACACAAGGGAATTATTAAGCATGTATCTTTGAAATGCCAAATGAACGGGAAACAACAACTCCCAAATGATGATCCTGCTGAGTGGGATCAACAATGAAAACAAGACACTAAACCCCAATTTTTTTATTTATGTGGCTGTAAGGCGGCCCCTTGTGGAGACCTTGGAAAAACCGCCCTCAAAACAACAAAGAGGAGACTACTAAATGGGGACTATTGCTTATAACGGCAATCTTCCAAGATACAACCCCTTGGGCGCCGCTACGGCGCCTTTTTTTTTGTTACAACTGCGCCTTTCCCCTACCTTAGCCACACAAAATATCAGACATGCCGTACGCCGGGTTAATTCAGGAAGTTAAGGCCATCGCTCAACGCGCAGGGGAGGCAATCATGGAAGTATACAATAACGAGGCCGACTGGCAGGTGACACTCAAAAGCGATGACTCGCCGCTCACCCAAGCCGACCTACGCGCAAATACAATCATCCAGCAAGGATTGTCGGCGCTCAGCCCCGAATGGCCCATCATTTCGGAAGAAAACGCCTGGGCCGATTATGCCACAAGAAGCGCATATACCCATTGGTGGCTGGTAGACCCGCTTGACGGCACCAAGGAATTTATCAAACGCCATGGCGATTTCACTGTAAATATTGCGCTCATAGAGGGCCGGCAGCCGGTACTGAGCGTGATGTATGCCCCGGCTATCGATCAATTATACTGGGCGGTGCGTGGGCAAGGAAGTTTCACCCTGACAGGAGGAATCGAGCAACGGTTGGAGGTCGCCGAATTCGATGCGCGACAATCGGGCTTGCGCATCGTATGCAGCCGGTCGCACCTCAACGCAGCCACGCAGGCCTATATCAACCAATTTGATGCCCCGCAATCAGTAGCTGTGGGTAGTGCGCTTAAGCTGTCTATTCTGGCCAAAGGCGAAGCGCATATTTACCCTCGGTTGGGGCCTATCCACGAGTGGGATATTGCAGCTGGGCATTTGATTCTCGAAGAAGCGGGCGGAAGCCTTTTTCAGGCAGACACAGGGGCACCGCTGCACTACAATACCGAATTGCTCAAGCTTCCGCCCTTTATTGCGGTGGGCAGAGCGAATGGTACGGTACCTCTCAATACGTTTCTATGAAATACCCGGTAAGTGTCATCATTCCCGCCCACAACGAATCGCAGCACATTGCCGCTGCGCTAGAGTCGGTGTGGTGGGCGGCTGAGCATATTGTGGTAGATTCTTTCAGCTCTGACGATACAAAGGTTATTGCCGAAAAGCTGGGCGCCAAAGTATGGCAACGCACCTATACCGGGCCCGCTGATCAAAAGAACTGGGCCATCCCGCAGGCTACGTATCCGTGGGTGATACTGCTGGATGCCGACGAACGAGTCACCCCTGCCTTGGCCGAAGAAATACAGCATTGGCTCACGCAATCGGAGATTCCCTATGACGCTTTCTGGATAGGCCGCCAGAATTATTTTATGGGAAAAAAGATCAACTACAGCGGTTGGCAAAACGACGCGGTAGTGCGGCTGATCAGGCGAGATGTATGCCGCTACGACGATAAACAGGTGCACGAAGAAATCAACACGCAAGGAATAAGGGTAAGCAGGCTACGCCATCGGCTCGACCATTTTACGTACAAAAACCTCGATCATTTTCTGGAAAAAATGCAGCGATACGCCCGTTGGTCAGCGCTCGATCACGCCCCAAAAACGGGAAAAATTACCGCCTACCACTTATTGCTCAAGCCGGGGTTTCGGTTTATCAAGCATTTTGTACTGCAACGCGGCTTTCTCGACGGCATTACCGGGCTGATCGTGAGCGCAATCATGGCATGGGGCGTATTTCTGCGATACGTATACTTGCTGGAGCAGAGGCAAAATGCAAAGCGCGGTTAAAATAGCTCAGCCTGGCCGTTTTTGCCCAGGTTAAATTCTATACTGTCGCCGGCGTGCAGCTTGTCGGGGTGTTCTTCCGTTGCTGTTTCGGTTTCTGGAGCGCTGCTTTCTTCTTCTGGCGCGGTTTCAATCAACTTTATGCCCGAAATTTTCTGATCCACCAGCTTATTGCCCATTGCTTTCCAGCCTTTCACATCGATAAAATCGGCCAGTTCGAGTTCGTATTCGGTTTTGTCGGTTTTTGTTTTCACCGTATAGCGGATACAAGGTTCCGGTTTGATCGTGGCGAAGACAAGTTTGCTATCCTTGTGTTCCGACAAGTAATTGAATCGCTGATTGGTAGAAGTGGTTTCGATGCGGAACCGCTTGACCATCGTCCAGCCTTTGGCGCCTTCGTAGTGTACGACGTTGACCACCGTATCGGCGTGGAATTTGCCCAACTCGAGCAAATCGGCCGGATCGAAGCGTTTGGCCAGGTCGAGGTCGATCACTTCGTAGGAGCCGTCTTTATAGAGTGCCAATAATTGGTCGCCCGTATTAAAAGAGCCGAGCAGCGTACCTCGTCCGTCGGTATTGAGGCGACCGATGCTTTCGTCGATCCACACCTGGATAGCGCCGAGGGTAGAGCGGCCGGCTTCTTTCATCACAATTTTGCGCACCGGGTAGCGGGAGAGGATATTGCCCTGTGATTGGCGGCCTTTGATAGCCAGGTCCTCGAAGCCAAAATCGAACACCTTGATTTTTGCCTTGCTGCCCTGGCTGAGATGGATAGTGACAATTTCGGCTTCGCCGTTGGGGTTGGCGCTAAAATAGAGCACCTTGGAGCCTTTGGTGCCCAGCGTGAGGTCGTACTCTTTGTCGCGGGTAATTGCGCTCACATTAAAGCGCTTCACCATCGAGCGGCCGGTTTTGCCGTCGAGGTAGGCCATATTGTAGGTAGTGCGTTCGTCGGCTTTTTTCCACACGGCCACGTGGATAATGTCCTTACCTACAAACACCTTATCGGCGATGCGGGACACCTGGAACTTGCCGTCGCGGCGAAACACAATGATATCGTCGATATCGGAGCAGTCGGTGACGAACTCGTCTTTTTTGAGGCCCCAGCCGATAAAACCTTCTTCGCGGTTCACAAACAGCTTGGCATTGTTGGCCACCACTTCGGTAGCCTGGATGGCGTCGAACGTAGTAATCGTGGTTTTGCGGTCGCGGCCTTTGCCGTATTTTTCCAGCAGGCGTTCAAAATAGGCGATTGCAAAATCGGTGAGGTTGGCCAGGTTGTGTTCTACCTGTGCCAGCTCGTTTTTGAGGTCGGCGATTAGTTCGTCGGCTTTGAAGCTATTGAATTTCGAAATTCGCTTGATCTTGATTTCGGTCAGCCGCACGATATCATCTTCCGTAATATCTCGGAGCAAGCGCAGGCGCGTATCGTCGGGTTTGGCTTTCTGGCCGGGCACGATCACGTATTTGCGCAAGCCGATATCGATTGTTTCGATGACAGACTCCCAGGTTTCGCATTCTTCGATATCGCGGTATATCCTTTTTTCGATAAAAATCTTCTCAAGGCTGGCGAAGTGGAGTTTTTCCTCCAGTTCGTGTTTGAGGATCTCGAGTTCGAGGCGGAGCAATTCCTTGGCGTGGAAGGTGCAAATATCCAGGATTTCCTCCACGCTCATAAAGTGGGGTTTGTCCTTGATAATCACGCAGGCATTGGGGGAAATAGACACCTCGCACATTGTAAAGGCATAGAGTGCATCGACGGTGACATCGGGAGACACGCCGGGGGCTAGTTCGATGACCACTTCTACATCTTGTGCGGTATTATCGGTAACTTTTTTGATTTTAATTTTGCCCTTGTCGCTGGCTTTGATGATACTTTCAATGAGTGCGCCGGTAGTGACGCCATAGGGCAACTCGCGAACGAGGAGGGTTTTTTTATCAAATTGTTCGATTTTGGCCCTCACTTTGATGCGACCGCCGCGGCGACCGCCGTTGTAGTCGGTCACGTCGGCCATGCCGCCGGTTTGGAAGTCGGGGTATAACTTCACCTTTTTGCCCTGCAGCACTTTGATAGTAGCCTTGATCAATTCCACGAAATTGTGGGGCAGGATTTTGGTAGAAAGCCCTACTGCAATGCCGTCGGCGCCTTGTGCCAGCAGCAGGGGGAACTTCATAGGCAGGGCGATGGGTTCCCTTTTGCGGCCGTCGTAAGAGAGTTGCCAGTTAGTGGTTTGGGGGTTGAAGGCCACTTCGAGGGCAAACTTAGTGAGGCGGGCTTCGATATAGCGGGATGCTGCGGCGCTGTCACCGGTGCGCACGTCGCCCCAGTTGCCTTGGCAATCGATGAGCAGGTCCTTTTGGCCCAGATTGACGAGGGCTTCACCGATAGCGGCATCGCCGTGGGGGTGGAACTGCATCGTCTGGCCGATGATATTGGCCACCTTGTGATAGCGACCGTCGTCCATTTCTCGCATCGCGTGCAGGATGCGGCGTTGAACGGGTTTGAGGCCGTCATCGATGGCGGGTACGGCTCTTTCCAGGATGACATAAGAGGCGTAGTCGAGGAAATAGTCTTTGTACATTCCCTGCAGGGTGACCATGGCGTCTTGTCCGTTGCCATTTTGCCCATTCTGTTCAATTTGCTCGTTGTCTCGTTTTGCCATTGCGCAATTTATCTTGGCGGTACAAATCCACCAACAAATGTAAGCAATTTTTCAAAACAAAATGTGTTATTTTTAAAGAAAATGCGGGGGAGGGTAACGTCCTTGGAGTATCTTGGGGGGTGACGGTTTGGGATGCTCTCAGGTGGTGACGTCCTGGGAGCATCCCTGGGGGTGACGGCGTTGGAAACAGCGCGAAATTACTTTATCTGCAAAGCCTTATTAACCGTTTCAACTACGATTTCCTGGGCTACGGTAAATTCCGAACTCAGTTTAATATCCCTGCTCGAAGCGCCAATTTTGGCAATATACTTTCCCGGTTCGGCTACCCAGGCGGAGCGGATTTCGTCAAAAGAGGCCAATGCGCGGGCATCCAGCTCGAAAGACACAGTTTGGGAGTCGCCGGGTTGGAGCAAGTTGGTTTTAGTAAAGCCCTTTAATTCCGCTACAGGTTTTTCCATAGTTTTGCCCGGAGCCGAGAGATAAAGCTGTACAACTTCTTTGCCTGCGGTTGACCCCGTATTTTTTATCATTAGGCTCGCCGATAGGTTACCTGTAAAGTTGTCGCTACTCAGCGTGAGGTTGCTGTAGGCGAAGCTGGTATATGACAGGCCGTAGCCGAATTCATAGGCGGGTTTGATCTGTTTTTTATCAAAAGCCCGATAGCCGACAAAAACGCCTTCGGAGTATGCAATTTCAGCGGGGCGCACTTTTTGGAAGCCCATATCGATCGCCTCGCCGTATTCTGTGCCCGGGAAGCCGATAGCGGCAGGGTCGTCTTCGTATTTCACCAAAAACGAAGTAGGCAATTTACCTGAGGGGTTAACTTTCCCGCTCAGGATGTCGGCGATTGCATTTCCGGCTTCCTGGCCCGGTAGCCAGGCCAGCAGGATGCCATCGACCATGTCGCGCCACGAAGCGGTTTCGATGACCCCGCCCACATTGAGTACGACGATCACTTTTTTGCCTTTTTTGTGAAAGGCATCGGATACCGTTTTGATGAGATTTTTCTCTGCTGCTGTCAGGTAGTAATCGTCGGTTGTTTTGCGGTCGCCGCCTTCGCCGGCAATCCTGCCGAGGGTGATGACAGCAACTTTTGATCCTGCCACTGCATTATTAAGTATTTGCTTATCAATTGCCATCTCCGGAATGACAGGCGGCGGCATAAACATGGCGATGAAACCTTCCCGTTTCGGTTGCTTTGCTTTTTCGGTAGCGAGGTATTGTTCGTAAGTTTTCTGCAATGGGATATCCAACGTGAATCCCGCATTCTTAAGGCCCTCGGGCAGCGTGACGGTATATGCTTCATTGACATCGCCGCTACCGGTGCCGCCCGAGACTAATGCAAAAGAGTAGTTGCCAAAAACGGCAATACTTTGAGGTTTCAAGGGCAAGGCTTGTTTGTTGTTTTTGAGCAGTACCATGCCCCCGGTGGCCGCCTGTCGGGCCACAGCCGCGTGTTCTTTCAAATTGGGCTTGTTGGAGTATTTATATTTTTGAAATGCGGGTGTTTTTTTAATAATATTCAAAATACAATTCACATTTTCATCCAGCAGCTTTTCGTCCAGTTCCTTGTTTTTTGATGCTTTCAGAATGGTTTCCAGTTGCTTGGGCGTGCCGGGCATAATCAGGTCGTTGCCTGCCTTTACCTGTTCGACGGGATCTTTACCGCCAAACCAGTCGGTCATCACAAAACCCTGAAAACCCCAGTCTTGCCGCAATATTTTTTTCAGCAGGTCGGCGCTTTCAGAAGTATAGATGCCGTTGATTTTGTTGTACGAACTCATTACCGTCCAGGGCTGAGCTTCTTTGACAGCGATTTCGAAGCCCCGCAAATAGATCTCCCTGAGCGCCCTTTCGCTCACTTTTACATTGATCGTATTGCGGTTGGTTTCGTGGTTGTTGGCTGCAAAGTGTTTGATTGAAGTGCCCACGCCGTTTGATTGGATGCCTTTGACCATAGCGGCCGCCATTTTACCGGTAAGGAGAGGATCCTCCGAATAATATTCAAAATTGCGGCCGCCGAGGGGGTTGCGGTGAATGTTCATGCCGGGGCCAAGCAGGATATCTACGCCGTATTCTTTCACTTCGTTACCCATAGCCTGGCCTGTTTTGTATACCAGTTCAGTATCCCACGATGCAGCCAGCATAGTGGCAATAGGGAAGGCAGTAGCGTAATAGGTCTGACTATCGGCTGGTCGCTGAGGTGAAATGCGCAAGCCCGCCGGACCGTCGGCTACGACCATTGTAGGTATGCCCAGGTCTTCAAACATTGCCGTAGTGCCGGCTGCGCCTGGTACTTTATCCTGTGTGCTGCCTACTACCGGCCCTTGGGCGCCGCCACCCTGAGTCGGGGCCGGCATGCCGGGTATCCTCATGCCCATACCGACCAGCAGGCGGGCTTTTTGCTCCAGGTTCATCGCGTTGATGACTTCCTGGTTGGTGCTTTTGCCCAATTGCGGTTTGTCCTGAGCGATAGCCTGGAAAGACAGGGCAATGAGCAGGCAAAGCGATAAGCAAACTTTATTCATTTTTCGCATTGTTTTGTGAATGATAGGTTTACGTGGTGTAAGGATAATAAATATTGGGGGGATTAGCCCATAAAATCAAGTCTTATTTCGACGCATTCACCGCTCTTATCTTGTGAATGTGGACAAGGTGGAAGCCATGCAGAAGTCGAGGCTGAAGATAGCAGGGATGTGGTTGCCAATCGGGGAGACATATGCGGAGGGATGACGACCCAGGTCGTTATCTACTGAGTTATTCCGCAGCCGTCACCACCCGGATCATTCCGTAGCCGTCACCCCCCGGGTCATTCCGTGGCCGTTACCACCGTGGTTGCTCCGTAGCCGTCACCTCCCGGGCCATTCCGTAGCCGTCACCCCAACCTGACCTGAACCTTCGACACGATCAACTCCAGCGCTTCTTTTACCACTGCCGTATCCGGATGCCGCAGGATAATAAAACCTTCGCCTTCGTAAGTAGGGGCTTTGTCCTGGCCGATCTTGGGGATTTTTACATCCGTAAACAGGTGGCCAATTTCGCGGTTGACGGCGTCGAGGCCGGATACGGATATCACTTTTCCCTGGCCCTGGCCGCGCAGATAGGCCGCGCCTACGGCGTATTGGCGGGTGGGCGGGGTAAATTCGCCAAAAATCATAAGCCGGGCCCAAGCCGTAATCGAGTCAAAATCATTGGCGCGGGAGATGAGAGTGGTAAACTGGGCGCCGGGCGGCCTGGCGGCTACTTCAGAAATAGCTATGGAGCCGTCTTTGCGCCGGAACCATTCCATATGGCTCATGGCGGTTTGCATGCCGAGCACATCGAGGGTGCGAAACGCGGCTGACCGGATGTCGTCGTATACGGGGGCCTCGACTTCGCGAGGTAGCACTACCTGCCATTGTATCCAGGGTTCCTGCAATACTTCGAGGGGAGTGGGGTAATAATTAGAAATGGAATAAAAAAGGTGCAGCCCATCTCTCGAATAGGCATCAAATGAATGTTCCGTGCCGGTAATAAATTCTTCGAGCAGCAAGGGTTTTTCGTGTGATGGCGGGCTCTGAGACAGCACGGCGGCCAGTTCGTCGATGGAGGTTACTTTAAAAGTAGACTGTGCTGCTGCGCCGTCGGGTGGTTTGACAACCAGGGGGAGGCCGGCTTCTTCGGCAAAGTGCAGCGCTTCGGCTACGTCGGCTGCCAGGCTGTGTTTGGCGCAAGGCAGACCGGCGGCGCGCAGCAAATCTTTCATGCGCGACTTATCGCGAAAGTTGAGCATCGTCTCCACGTTCATGCCTTCGATGCCCAGTTCTTCACGCACCTGGGCTACGGGGACCTGTACCTGTTCAACGGCCCCAATGATGCGGTGAATGGCGCCTTGTCGTTCTTTCAGCCCTTTTGCAGCAGGAAGCAACTGCGCTATGTCAAACACGCTTTCTACACGCTGAAAGGAGACGATCCTGGATTGCAATGCAGGGCTAAGCCATTCGATAGGCTCCTGGCTGATGAGGCCAAGCCTGGCATCGGGTAAAGCGGCCAACTTTTCGATAAAGCGGAGCGCGTTTTCCGTATAATTAGGCGCTACATAGACGACGAATACCATAGTCAAACAAGTTATAGACCGATTACAATCCCAAAGTGTACATCCATGCTTCAGCCATCAGGAAATTGCCTGCAATAGAAGGGTGTACGCCATCGGGGCACCAATATTCTACCGGGGCGCCAACTAGAGCTTCATGAAAGATGGTTTGGAAGGGAATTATGACGGCTTTATAATCGTCGGCGAAGGCTTTTAATGCTTCCTGATAGGGTCGGAGGCCTACCGCTGTTTCTGCATCGATAGCCGTGCCGCCTTTAACATAAAAGGGCTCACCTAAAACGAGCTGTACATCTGGTAGCGCTTTTTTCGTGCGATCAAGGAGTGCGCGTAGATCCTTGACGTAGGTATCAACGGTGCCCGTATATCCATGTGAGAGAGTATGCCAGAAGTCGTTTACGCCAATCATGATGCTAAGCAGAGACGGTTGTAGCTGCAGGCAGTCTTTATCCCAGCGTTCGGCCAATTGAAATACTTTATTGCCGCTGATACCGCGGTTGTAGAACTGGTATTGCTTGTCGGGGTTGCGCGCCAGCATAGAAGCGGCTATCATGTAAGCATAGCCATTGCCGAGCCCCCAGGCGTCGTTGGCTTTAAGCGCCTCCTTGTTGCGGCCGGCGTCGGTGATCGAATCGCCCTGAAAAAGAATGGTCGCATTGTCGGCGATAGGTTGGCCCAGTTTTTTGTGCGGGTTGGCGGCCTGCACGAGGAGGGGCAGTTCGGTAGCAAAAAATGCTGCGAGCGCGGTGTTTTTGATAAATTGTCTACGTTCCATATGCGTTATTTGTGTTCGTACCAATCGCTTTCCTGGTTATTTTCGAGGGTTTTGTCGTTTTTAGCCCGGAGGACGATAAAGATTTGTGCAAAAACCAGCACCGGCAAGATAATCATGCTGATGCCAACGAGCCAAGCGGCGGGGTATAAAAATAGCAAAATTACCAGCAACATGAGTGCTGCGAAAATCCATGAGCTTAGTGAAAAGTAGTGCATAAGGTTTGTTTTATGCGGTCAAGCCAAAATACGGAATTTTTTCTAAATTCGTCCATTATGCCGTGGACGCAACTCATACAATTGGCTTTGCTGGGCGCCGAGCGGGCGCAGCCCGGCCCTGAACTGTCGGCTGAACTGGCGGCGCGCGGCCTGGATATGTCGGCGCCGCTGCCGCAGGTCATCCTCGAAGGGGCGGTATTATGGCGACAGATCAGCCGGGTGGGTTTTCCGGCGCCCGCGTATGTTTATGCCTTGCCTACTGGGTTCGATGCGGCAGCCGAGCGCCCTTGTCCGCCGCAGGCGGCCCGCACTTTGGGGCGAATTCTGGAAGGCAGCTATGCCCCCGCCCTCGAAGAATGGTTGCTTTTGCTTGCCCGGCATAATTACCACCTGCCACCGGAATGCCTTCCGATTTTGTTTGACCGCTGTATGACTCAACCGGCTTTGTGGCCGCAGGTGCGGGCGGTGATGGGGCCGCGCGGCGAGTGGCTGGCGCCGCAAAACCTCGCCTGGCGGCCGGTTTTCGGCAACCCTGATGTAAGATGCTGGGAGACGGCCCCGACCCGCGCCGAACGGCAGGCTGTGCTCGTCTATTTGCGACAAAACGACCCCGACCAAGCCCGGCAACTGCTCGAATCATCCTGGAAATCGGAATCGCCTGCCGACCGCCATATCTTTTTGAAAACACTGGAAACGGGGTTGTCCGCCGCCGACGAGCCCTTCCTGGAGGCTTGTCTCGATGACAGCCGCAAAGAGACCCGGCAGACCGCCGCCCTCCTGCTAGCCTCGCTGCCCGACTCGGCGCTGTCGCAACGGCTTTGGGAAACCGGAAAAAACTGGTTGGTCTTTTCGTCGACCGGCAAGGCTCAATTCAACATACCGGCCAAGTTGCCCGAAGGCATGCAGCGCGACGGCATCGGCCCGGCGGGCGGCAAGGGAATGGATGGGCTGTTGCAATTGCTTGCCCGGGTGCCGCCGTCGCGCTGGGAGGCACATTTTGGACTTTCTCCGGAAACGATCTACACCTGGTTATCGCCCCAGGCAACTGACGATCCGCTGGGAGAGGCGATCCAGGAGGCCGTGTGCCGCCACCGCGAAACCAGCTGGGCTACGGCTATTTTGTCCTGTTGGCTGAAAGACAATTCTGCATATTTCAAAATGACTGCTACCAAAAGTCGCTTGCTGCAGTTGGTCCCCCATACCGATTTCAGCAAACTCGCATTCGAGGCCGTGCAGGAATCGGGGGCGCCGTTGCCCGAGCGCTCGGCGATATACCCTTTGCTAACCCAGCCGGGTCGATTTTGGGAAGATAAATTGACGATGGCGGTGATTACCGGTTTTCAGCAGGTTATTGCTTCTTCAAAAAGCTACGGCTGGCATCTGTGGCATTACCAGCAGCTATTAAAATCAGCGGCGTATGCCTGCCGGCCCTCGCTCCATGACCCCCTTCAAAAGGGCTGGCCGTTTAGTTCGCCGGTGTGGCGCAACTGGGAAAGCGAGGTGGAGCAGCTGTTTCGGGTTGTGGATTTTCGGAGGAGGATGCGGGAGGAGTTGGGGTAGGATGGTACGACTATACGACTGTATGACTGTACGAGAAAGTTCCCAAGTTCGTAAAGTCTTACAGTCGTACAGTCGTACAGTCGCAAATCACTTCCCCGCCAGCGCCTCCACAAACTGCCGCAGCACCTTATCGGCGCGGCGCTTGCCCCAGCCCATCACCGGGTTTTGCCAGAAATTGTAGGTGGCCTCCGTTCTGCCCGTTTTCGCATTGATTACCTCGATATCGAGATTGGCGTAGGCTGTTTTGGTAAACGAAGCCGCAGGCGTCACCTGATAGCGGATGATATAATCGGCTTCTTTGTTTTCAAAAATTTGCATCGATACCAACCGGAAATTGTCGACCTGATAAGTAGAGTCGAACGTAGTGACCGTAGACATCCCGACGGGCACATTGCCGCTGACGCGGTTGTCGGCAATGACGGTAAACCCTTTGAGGGCCAGTTGGTGCTCCAGCTTGCCGAGGACCAGGTCGTTGGTATTCACCGTTACTACCTTGAATGTGCCTTTGGGATTGAAATCATCCGATTTGTGAAACGACTGCCGGGAAATACTAATGCATGATGTGGCGAGTAATGCCATACTTGCGGCCAGGATAATTGCGAATTGCGTTTTCATACTGCTTCTGTTTATATACTATTGTGAATAGAAATATCACACCTAAAGCTAATGACAATGCATAGAATAAAGTGTTATAAATAGGTTAATCCACCTGAAACTGCACGTTAATCTTGGTTAAGAAAATGTATGCCCCACGCGTTAACAATTGTTAAAAAACTGCGCTACGTTAAGATCATCTTGTACCTTTATCTCAAACAGTTTGACTAAGTAAAACCAATTCACATGCGACTTTTGCTTGTAGTACTCGTAGTGCTAGGGATACCTTTTTTGACATTGGCCCAGCAGCAGCAGCGATTCCAGAACCTGACCGAAGCCCTGCAGCGCGGCGGCATGATGTCGGGCCGCAACGGCCCCGCCAGTGTCAACTGGATCGACGGAGGCGCTAAGTTTTCATTTATTCCTTCGGGTACTTCAGGCGTTATTAGGACCTACGACCCCGCGACCGATAAGGAAGAGACGGCATTTACGGCCGAAGGGCTGAAGTTTCCCGGTTCTGACAAAGCATTTGCCTACAACCAGTTCAACTGGTCGGCCGATTTTAAATACCTGATGTTTCGCACCAATTTCAGGCCGGTATGGCGCAACTCGGGCGAAGCGGATTATTATCTGTATGGGTTGGGCGACAAGCAACTGCAGCTGGTAGCCAAAGACGCCCGCACCGCCCAGCTATCGCCCAACGGGCAACTGGCAGCCTACGAGCGCGGCGGCAATTTGTATGTATTCGACCTGGCCAAGAAAAAAGAGCAGCAACTCACCAAAGATGCCCAGACCAATTTCTACAACGGCCGCTTCGGCTGGGTGTACGAAGAAGAATTCGGCCTGGTACAGGCCTGGGACTGGTCGCCCGACAGCCGTTATATCGCCTTCTGGCAAACCGACGAACGCCAGATTCCCATTTACCAGATGACCGACTTTACCGGCTCGCACGCCGAATATTCGAAGATCCCCTATCCCCGCGTGGGCGACCCCGCACCGCCCGTGCGTATCGGCATCATCGACCTGAAATCGCGCAAAACGAAATGGGTGAACGTCGACCTGGCCGGCGGGTATATTCCCCGCATTTATTGGACCTCTAAGCCCGGCCAACTGGCTGTGATGCATCTCAACCGCAAGCAAAACCACATGAGCCTGTATTTTGCCGACGCCGCTACCGGCGCCGCGCGTAAAATCATGGAAGAAAAAGACGAAGACGGCTGGATTGATGTATTCGATTTCTTTGCGGGCATTTTGCACTATTGCGCTTTCCCGAAAGACAGCGAAGAATTTTACTGGATATCGGGTCGCGACGGCTACAACCATCTATACCGCTACAACTACAACGGGCAGCTGGTCAACCAGGTCACCAAAGGCAATTGGGAAGTAGTACGCGTAGAAAACGTGGATACAAAAAAGGGGATCGTCTACTACACCTCTACCGAGGCTTCTCCGCTCGAAAGGCAATTATATGCTATTGGTACCGACGGCAGCGGCAAGCGCCGCCTCAGCGAAGCTGAAGGCCGCCACCGCATCAATATGTCGCCCAACGGCATGTACTACATAGACAACCACTCGAGCGTAAACCGACACAAACAGGTAGAGCTGCGCGCCACCGACGGCAGGCTGATAAAAGTATTAGAGGCCAACGAAAACACGGACAAATTCCTGCAATCCAACGCCTACGTGCCCCGAGAATTGATGCAAATTACCACCGGCGACGGTCAGGCCATAGATATCTACCTCGTCAAACCCCTCGATTTCGACGCGCAAAAGAAATACCCGCTGGTGATGTCGATTTACGGCGGCCCCGGCGCGCAATCGGTCTACAACGAATTCGGCGCCAGCGCCTGGGAGCAATACCTGGCGCAGCAGGGCTACGTGGTAGTGAGCGTAAACAACCGCGGCAGCGGCGGCTACGGCCAGAAATTCATGGAAGTGGTGTATGAAAAATTGGGGGTTTTCGAAAGTCTGGACTTTGCAGAAACCGCCAAATACCTCGCCGGTAAATTCCCGTGGATCGACAATACGAGAATGGCCATACAGGGGCACAGCTATGGCGGTTACACTTCCAGTTATACCATGCTAACCCACCCGGGGGTGTTTCAGGTAGGTATCGTAGCGGCGCCGGTTACCGATCAGCGGCTTTACGACAACATATACGCCGAACGCTACATGGGTTTGTTGCCTGAAAACGACGAGAAATACAAAAACTCGGCGCCTACCACCTTTGCCAAAAACCTGGAAGGCAAGATGCTACTGGTGCATTCGCTTATGGATGATAACGTGCACGTAGCCAACACCTTCCAGTTGCTGCGGGCCCTGCTCGACGCCGGCAAAGACGTCGACCTTCGCATTTATCCGCCGGGGGACCATAGCGTGGCGTATGATTTTCAGAGCTACGTGCTCCTTCAAAAAACGTACTTCGATTATTTGGAGATGCATTTGAAGGGCAATTAAGTTGGAAACGGTCAAAAATCGGTGGCGTATAGCCTCCCGGCAGCGGGGATTTTGGGCAGTTAGCGGAGTTGCGATGGCGGTATTACTCATCACTGCCTCGCAGATGCCTGTCTTTTTTGCATATCTGGAAGCACGTCCCGGGGCCTTGCTCTACGATCCTATTTTGAATGCCTTGCCCCCCATAGATTTGTCGGGGCCGGTATTCGTATTGATTTATGTGCCGGTAGTTTACACCATCATCAGGTGTTTGCTGACGCCTACGGTACTGATCCATTTTCTTACAGGCTATGTTCTCCTGTTGCTCACGCGGATATTCACCTTGTGGATCACGCCACTTGCCCCGCCCCTGGCCCTGGTCCCGCTTGTCGATCCGCTCGGGTTGGTATTATACGGGGGTATTCCAGTTACCAGGGACCTGTTTTTTTCGGGGCATACGGCTACGGCTTTTCTCATATACCAATGCTTGCCCTCAAAGATCGAAAAAAGGGTTGCAGGAGCGGTGGTTGTGTTAATGATCATTGGCTTGCTTTTGCAGCATATCCATTACGCGGTTGATATTGTAGCAGCCATACCTTTCGCCTACCTTTGTGCAAAAGCCACGGCAAAGCTGATCCCTTTGGCCGGCGGGCAAAACGAAAAACCATGACGGTAACTATCCGACAAGTAAACACGCGCAGCGATCTGCGCACCTATATTTATCTTCCTGAGCACATCCACAAAAACCATAGCAATTGGCTCCCTCCGATCTATATGGATGAATGGACCTACTACAACCCTGAAAAAAACAAAGCTTTCTCTTTTTGCGATACCTGCTTGTGGCTGGCTTACAAAAACGATAAGCCGGCAGGGCGCATCATGGGCATCATCAACCGCACCTACAACGAGCTCCAAGGCGAAAAAACCGTGCGTTTTGAGCATTTCGATTGCTACGACGATACCGAAGTAGCCCATGCCCTGCTACATACCGTAGAAGAATGGGGTAAAAGCAAAGGCATGACCGAAATTGTCGGCCCCTTCGGTTTTTCTGATAAAGACCCCGAAGGACTGCAAATTGAAGGTTTTGACAAATTGCCCATACTCGTCACGCCTTGTAATTTGCCTTACCTGCCGCAGTTGGTAGAAGCGGCCGGCTACGAAAAAAAAATAGACTGTTTGGATTTTATTATTGATGTCAAATCGGGCGTCACCGATTTGTACGCACGTATATACGAACGCGTGAAGCGAAACGCCAATTTTCAACTCAAAGAATTCAGGAAAACCAGTGAGCTCAAGCCCTACATCGGCCCCGTTTTTTACCTCATCAACGACACCTACAAAGACATCTACGGTTTTCAGCCTTTAGACGACCGCGAGATCAAAGAAATGGTAGATCGTTACCTGATGTTGCTCGACCCGCGTTTTGTTAAAGTGGTACTCGACGAAAACGAAAAGCTCATCGCATTTATCGTCGGCCTGCCAAATATGACCAAAGGCATCCAAAAAGCCCGGGGGCAGTTATTCCCCTTGGGCTTGTACTATATTTGGCGTGCAGCCAAAACAACCAAACAACTCGATCTGATGTTGGGCGCTATTGACGAACGCTATCGCGGCCGCGGCATCGACATGCTCATGGGCTGGAAAATGATCGAAAGCGCACGACAAGCAAGCATCGAAACCCTGGAAACACACCTGGTGTTAGAAACAAATACGCGTATGCTGGCCGAATACGAGAAGATGGGGGCGAAGTTGCATAAGCGGTTCAGGGTATATAGGAAGAGACTTGGAGAGGGGCGCGACTGAAAGGAGTCCCGTACCGACAACGGAGGTCGGGAAGAGAGCGATCTCAGACTTAGTGGTACTTCGTGCCCTTAAGGTCTTTGCGTTAAAAAAAGCCTTATACCCCGATTTTTTATATCTATGACACGAAGCTTAATCCTTGCAAGTGTAAATATTTGACAATGAATTCGAAATACCTCTTAATTGCAGCGCTGAGCATCATGGTGACAGCTTGCGCCAGCACAAAAAAACAAGTCGCATCAACCGCTACATCCATCAACCGGGAAGTAATGTCACACGAAAACGAACCTATCCTGCTGGGGCGCATCAACCGGGAAGGGCTTACCCGCGGGACTTATGCCAACTGGTTTAATACCGAATACAACAGCTACCGCGTTGACGAAAAAGCGCTCGAACCTGTCAAAAGCAAACTCAAAGGGCTGACCGTGTTGGTGTTCATGGGCACCTGGTGCGAAGATAGCCAGCGCGAAGTGCCGAGGTTATTCAAAATAGCGGATTACCTGGGTTTTAAAGACAAGAACCTGCAGATAGTAAGCCTCGACAACCACCCCGACCGCTACAAGCAAGGCCCAAACCGCGAAGAGCAGGGTTACAATATTGAGTTGGTGCCGACCATCATTTTCCAGCGCGACGGCAGAGAATTGGGTCGTATTGTGGAGAGCACCAAAGTCTCGTTCGAAGCCGATATAGCGGCTATTTTGGCAAAGTAGGACCGGCTGCCGGCGGCGCTACAATAAGGTGGAAATTGTCTTTAAACAACTTGATAGCAATAGCCAGCAGGATGATACCGAATATCTTGCGCAGCACGCTCGTGCCGCCTTCGCCGAGGAGTTTCCCCAGCCTGTCCGACGAGCGCAATACCAGGTATACAAAGAGAATATTGAGGACCACTCCTATTTGAATATTCACCACCTGGTACTTAGCTTTCAGCGAAATGATCGTAGTAAGGGCGCCGGCGCCGGCGATAAGCGGAAACGCCACCGGCACAACCGACCCTGAATTGGTTGCCTCGCTGTCGCGGAAAATACGGATGCCGAGTATCATCTCCATGCCGATGAGGAATAGCACAATCGAGCCTGCCACTGCAAACGACTGCACATCGATGCCGAACAACCGGATGAGCGCCTCGCCGCCATAGAGGAAGATGGTCATGAGCACCAAAGCTGCCAGCGAAGCTTTGCCGGATTCGATCTGTATGCCCCTTTTTTTGAGGTCAATCAGAATGGGCAACGAGCCCACGATATCGATTACCGAAAACAAGATCAGCGATACGGAGATCAGTTCTTTAAAATTGACCATCAGCGCAGGAATATGGTGTGTAGATTAAACATCTTGACAACGGCTATGGTTACAACGGCTATCAGCAAGCGATGCGCCCACACATTGGCTTTGGGGCTGGTAGTAGCAAAGCGGGCCGTGAAGTAACCGCCGGCGGTTTGTCCGATGGCCATCAGGGCGCCCAGCTTCCAGTCTACCTGCCCATTCCACGCAAAGATCAGGATAGCCAGGAAGTTATACAAGCCCACCACCGCCGATTTTACCGCGTTGCTGTCGGTGAGGCTGTAGCGCGCGCCGAGTACCATGGCAGCCAGGAAAAAGATGCCCATACCCATCTGGATAAAGCCGCCGTAAAAGCCCAGCGCCAGGAATACGGGGGTTGTTATCCAGGGTGAAAAATGCCGGGTAGTATCGGTTTCGTGCAACCAACGCTCCGGTTTTACCAACATCACCAGTAACATAACTACCAATAAATACCGGAACACCTCCCTGAATTGCTCACTGCTCACGATGGTAGCCACCCAGATACCCACCAATGCTCCCAGGGTAGTAATGGCAATGCCTTTCCCGCTTTGCGACAAATTCAGTCGGCCGCTGCGGTAAAACACATACGTGCTTGCTGCGCTTTGGGTAAAGATGCCGATGCGGTTGGTACCGTTGGCCATATTACCCGGGAGCCCCAGCAATTCCGTGAGAATTGTAAGCGTTATCGCCGAGCCGTTGCCTGCCAGGGTGTTGATGGCTCCGGCCAGGGCGCTGCCGGCGATGGCAATGAGATAGTGGTACCATTCCATGTTCTCTGTTCTCTGTTCTCTGTTCTCTGTTCTCTGTTCTCTGTTCTCTGTTCTCTGTTCTCTGTTCTCTGTTAAAGTTTAAATAGCAAATATAAGTTACAGAACGGAGAACCGACAACCGACAACCGACAACCGACAACCGACAACGGACAACGGACAACGGACAACGGACAACGGACAACATCACCGGGCGAACAACACGGCCTTCTCAATCTCCTTGGCAAACGTAGTCAATACCTCTGCCAGAATATCAATTTGTGGTTGCACCTCTTTCCATTGGCGTTGCTCGATAGCCTCGCGCACAGCGGGCAGGGTTTTTACGCCGTAGCCGGTATATTGGCCGGGGGCGTAAATATGGTGCTTATACCAGGGCCGTCCCGGTAAACCGTGCGAGCGGGTGAGGGCGCGCTCCATATTTTTGAGGAGTTGGTTGAGGACGGCGGCTTTTTCCTTGTTCATCTTGCTATTGGACAGGGCTTTTTCGTAGGCGTCTGCCTGGTCTTTTAGGCGCGCCATGGCGTTTTGTAGCGGGGCAAAATTGAAATAGGGCACTTCGTCTTTGGGCGCCGGCACGATAAAAGTCAGGGTGGGGTCGGCGGCGTATTTGTAGTGGCCTTCGCGGATGAGGCGGTTTTGTTTTTGCGTTTGCTCGCGCATGTTGTCGGCCAGCTTCATGAGGTCTTCTACATAACCGCCGATCGTTTGCGCGCTGTTTTGAAACTCCAGTGGCAGGTATTCGGCATTGGCGAGGCGCAGGGTAGTTCTGCCGGCGACTTTCACTAATGTCACGCCGTAGTGGAAGCCGGGGTCTTTGAAACGGGTGAAGTGGTCGTAGGAGTCGTAGATAGTGTGGTATTCGCCGCCGTCGTCTTCGCCGCCAAAACCCAGGTTAAAAGCGGCGATGCCGAGGTGTTGGATAAAAGGCGTATAGTCGGAGCCCGAGCCCATGGCGCCCAGCTTGAAGGATTTTGGTTCTGCTTTGCCGTCCACGAGGTCGCGGGCTTTGATGCGGTCGAAAATCGAGATGCCCGTTTGGGGGTCGGTGACAGCGCGGGTGATCTGATCGAAAAATTTCTCAAAGGTATGCGAACCAGAGGCATACAAAAAGCCTCGGCCGTTGCCGTCAGTGTTGATATAGGCCACGGCTTTTTGGGTCAATTCGGCGGCGTGGTGTTCAGCCCATTCTGTGGAACCCAGCAAGCCAGGTTCTTCAGCGTCCCAGCCGCAGTAGACGATGGTGCGTTTGGGGCGCCATCCGGTTTTCGCCAACTCGCTCACCGCACGTGCTTCTTCCATCACGGCCACCATGCCGCTGATGGGGTCGCTGGCGCCGTTTACCCAGGCGTCGTGGTGGTTGCCGCGGATGACCCATTCGTCGGGGTATTCGCTGCCTTTCATCATGGCGATCACATTATAGATGGGGGTCAGTTTCCAGTCGAATTCCAGTTTCAGGTGCACCCTGGCAGGCCCGGGGCCGATATGGTAGGTGATAGGCAGGGCGCCGCGCCACGATTCAGGGGCGACGGGGCCGGACAGGGCGGCGAGCAGGGGCTTTGCGTCGCCGTATGAGATGGGCAGTACGGGTATGGTCATGAGCGTAGTTGCGTCGGCTCTTTCGAGGCGTTTGGCGTCTTTTGTGGCGCCGATGCCGGGGGTGAGCGGGTCGCCGGGGTAAATGGGCATATCGAGCACCGAGCCGCGTTGCACGCCCTGGTCGTTTTTGAAGGCGCCTTTTGGGTAGACGTCGCCGTGGAAGTAGCCGTCTCCCTCGGGATCAGAGTAAATGAGGCAGCCGATGGCGCCTTTTTCGGCGGCGACTTTGGGTTTGATGCCGCGCCAGGAGCCGCCGTATTTGGCGATCACGATTTTGCCTTTTACGTCGATGCCGCGTTTTTCGAGTTCTTCATAATCGGCAGGCACGCCGTAGTTGACGAAGACGAGTTCTGCCGTCACGTCACCGTCGGCGGAGAAGCAGTTGTAAGTGGGCAGTTGCTCCTTGGTTTGGCCCGAAGTGGCATCTTCTTTGAATGGCGGTTCTTGCAATACCGCCGTGTATTTGGTGGGGGAAACCAATTCGAGTTTGCGCACTTTTGGCGTGGGGAATAATACGAAAAATTCCTCCAGCCGGGTTTCATAACCCCAGCTGCGGAATAACGCTTCCATAAATTTGGCGTTTTCCAGTCCGTAGGCCGAGCCGGGGTGGTGAGGACGGGCGGCCAGGCGTTTCATCCATTGATCCTGGTTGGCAGTGGTGATATGGCTGTCGAATTGTTGCTCCAATTTAATTTGCGCTTGGGAGGCTGCTTCTGAATAGCCCATTAATTGTAAGGGTTGGGCATGAATTGCGGATTGCAGCAAGCAGCAAAACAGGAAAAGAGGCAGGGTGATAGGCGTTTTTTTCATACGGCAATTGAATTTTAGGCAAATGGATGGTCTGGATTTCCAGCGCGGGCAATTTAGGTAATTCGTGAAAAATAGTTGGGACATTAGCCAATTTATAATATTGATACTTGCGATATTTCAAACGAATTAGTCGGAATTAATTCACGAAGGCAATTTTTTATTAACCAAATGAAAACGACAATGAAATACAATCCAGCCATCCACCATCGCGCATCGACCCGGTTAAAAGGATACGATTATTCCCGGCCGGGGATATATTTCGTTACAGCCTGCGCGTACAAGCGTAGGTGCATATTTGGCGAAATAGAACAGGGTCAAATGGTATTTAATGAATTTGGGTTAATAGCCCAAAACCAATGGTTTAAATTGCCAGAACGATTCCCCAATATCGAATTGGGCGAATTTATCGTAATGCCGAATCATATTCACGGTATCATCATCATCCATCCGTACCCGGTAGGGGCGAGGTTCACCCTCGCCCCGGAACCGAGGTTCACCCCCGCCCCGGAACCGAGGTTCACCCCCGCCCCGGGTAGGGCGACCGCGAGGGTCGCCCCAACGGTCGCCCCAACGGTCCCCCCAACGGTCGCCCCAACGGTCCCCCCAACGGTCGGAGAGATTATCGGCGCCTATAAATCGTTGGTATCGAACGAAATATTAAAAATATTCAAATCAAAAAACCAGCGAATGGGGAAAATTTGGCAGCGCAATTACCACGACCGGATTATCCGGGATAAAGCATCGGTGAATAGAGTTGGAATTTATATAAAAAACAACCCCGCAAAATGGAAGGAAGATAAATTGCGAAAGCAATAAACGAATCCCGTCATACCGCCTCTCTTACGCGCTCGGCTATAGCCAGCAGCAGCGCGCGAGCCTCGCGCAGGTTCTCGACGTTGTCTTTTACCAGGATCAAATTCCGCGGTGATTGCTTAAGGCTGATGCCGAATTTGGGACCTTCGGTAGTGATAAATTGGAGTACGTTTTGGAAATACTTGCTTTCGTAATAGGCCGATTGCGGGTTTTCTACAAAATAGCAACGCAGTTTGTTTTCTTTAAGCACCAGTCGCTCAAATCCCAGCGATTTGGCAATCCAGCGCAGGCGCAGTCCGTCGAATAATTCGATGACTTCCCCGGGAATGCGGCCGAAGCGGTCGCGAAGCATGTCTTCGAATTTTTCGAGCGCCTCCTCATTGTCTATCGCATCGAGCTCGGTATAGAGACTGAGTCGTTCCTGGGTGTTGCTCACGTATTCGGTGGGGATGAGCATCTCTACGTCGGTGTCGATTTGTACGTCGCGCACAAAGCGGTTTTCCTTTTCCAGTTCTTCTTTGAAGACGTCTTTGAAATCTTGTTCTTTGAGTTCCTGGATGGCTTCTTCCAGGATTTTTTGGTAGGTTTCGTAGCCGATCTCGGCAATAAACCCGCTTTGTTCACCGCCGAGCAGGTTGCCGGCGCCACGCAGGTCGAGGTCGCGCATGGCTATTTCAAAGCCGCTGCCCAGGTCGGAAAATTCTTCGATAATGCGCAGGCGTTTGCGGGCATCGGGGGTGAGCACCGAGGGCGGCGGACTAAACAGATAGCAGAAGGCGCGTTTGTTGGAGCGCCCCACGCGGCCGCGCAATTGGTGGAGGTCGCTGAGGCCAAACTGATGGGCGTTGCTGATCAGGATGGTATTGGCATTGGGGATGTCGAGGCCGGTTTCGATGATATTGGTACACACCAACACTTCGTGTCGCTTGTCGATGAAGTCTATTAGGGTTTTTTCCAGTTTTTCGGCTTCCATCTGGCCGTGGGCTACTGCTACATCTACGTCGGGACAAAGCCGGCGCACCAGGGCTGCCGCATCTTCCAGATTCTGGATGCGGTTGTGCACAAAAAATACTTGTCCACCGCGGTTGACTTCGTAATAGACCGCATCTTTTATGATGGCCTCGCTAAATACGCGCACCTCGGTATGGATGGGCTGGCGATTGGGCGGCGGCGTGCGCATAATCGACAGGTCGCGGGCAGCCATCAACGAAAACTGCAGGGTACGCGGAATGGGGGTAGCCGTCAGCGTTAGCGTATCGACGTTGACTTTGAGATTGCGCAATTTTTCTTTGGAGGCTACGCCGAATTTTTGTTCTTCATCTACAATCAGCAGGCCCAGGTCTTTGAATTGAACCTCTTTGTTCAACAACGCATGCGTGCCGATGACGATCTCTATTTTGCCTTCTTTGAGGTTTTTAAAAATATCGTTGCGCGCTTTTGTCGTGCGAAACCGGTTGAGGTAGTCGATCTTGATGCCAAATTCTCCCAAGCGCTCGGAAAAGGTGCGATAATGCTGCAGGGCCAGAATAGTGGTGGGCACCAAAACAGCTACCTGTTTGCCGTCGCATACCGCCTTGAATGCCGCCCGGATAGCCACCTCGGTTTTGCCGAAACCCACGTCGCCGCAGATGAGGCGGTCCATAGGGTAGCTTTTCATCATATCGGCTTTGACGTCGTTGGTGGCTTTGAGCTGATCGGGGGTGTCTTCGTAGATGAAGGAGGCTTCGAGTTCGTTTTGCAGGTAGCCATCAGGGGCGAAAGCATAACCTTCCGCAGCTTTGCGTTTGGCGTATAGTTTGATGAGCTCGCCGGCGATGTCTTTGAGTTTCTTTTTGGTGGCGCGTTTGAGGTTTTTCCAGGCTTCGGAGCCAAGCTTGCTCAGTTGGGGCTCTGAGCCGTCTTTACCTACGAATTTGGAGATCTTGTGCAGTGAGTTGATGCTCACGTACAGCAGGTCGTTATTTTTATACACCAACCGCACGCATTCCTGCACATGGCCGTTGATATCCATTTTCTGCAAGCCCGAAAAGCGCCCTATGCCGTGATCAATATGCGTAACGTAGTCGCCTTGCTGCAAATCGCGCAGCATCTTGAGGTTGACGGCCTGGTCGCGGGTAAATCCCTGGCGTAGTTTGTAGCGGTGAAAGCGTTCAAAGACCTGGTGGTCGGTATAGCAGGCCACTTTCAGGTCGAGGTCGACAAACCCTTCGTGGATGGCGGTGATAACCGGGTGAAAGTGTACGCCGGCGTGGAGGTCGGAGAAGATGGCGTAGAAACGCTCTACCTGTTTGGGGTTGTCGGTAAAAATATAGTTGACCATCTGCTGCGCCTCGTTATCGCGCAGGTTGTTGATGAGCAGTTCGAAGTTTTTATTAAAGCTGGGCTGCGGCCGTGCGGTGAATAGTACTTTGTCTTTCAGCAGTATTGGCTGCGGGCCTGCGCCGAAGCAAACGATGGGATGGCGCTGCACTTCTTCCATAACTTCCGCAGGGCGGATAAAGGCCCGGTCGCGGAATATTTCCGCCAATTCCGATTTATCGAGAATGGTTATGCTTTTCGCAAATTCGGCGGCTTTCTCTACGCACATTTGCAGCCGGTCGAGCAGGGTTTGAAAATCACTGGCCCACACTACCGTATCGGGCGCCAATACCTGGAAAAGCGACACCTTGTCATCTACAGAAAATTGAGTATTGATATTGGGCACCACAGATACCCTGGCGATATTGCGAAGTGAAAGCTGGGTAAGCGGGTCGAATACGCGAATGCTTTCTACGTCTTCGTCAAATAACTCGACTCGATAGGGGTATTCATTTCCATAAGAAAATATGTCAACGATGCCGCCTCGCACAGAAAACTGGCCGGGTTCGTACACAAACTCTTCGCGCCTAAACCCGTATTCCACCAGCACTTCTATGAGATATTCCACATCGAGTTTTTCTTTGATGTGGATATCTATGCGGGTTTTTTCGAGGGCCTGGGGCGCCACAACTTTTTCAAACAGGGCTTCAGGGTATGTCACGATGATTTCGCCGACAGCTCCCGAAGAGGTGATTTTATTGATCGTTTCGGTGCGCTGCAATACGTTGGCGGTATCTAGCGCTTCGAAGTATTGCGGACGTTTGAAGGAATCGGGGAAGAAGAGTACCGGCTTTTTGTCGAGTAGCCCTGCCAGCGAATTTTGCATGTAGGCGGCTTCTTCCTTGTCGGATGCGATAACCAGAAAATATCGCGGTTGTGCCAGGTAAGTTCCGGCCAGGACAAAGCAATCCAACGCGCCAACCGTTCCCTGCAATTGCAGGCGGGCGGGCGAAGCGGCATTCAGTGCAGCAAGGATTTGCTGCGTGCGTTTGTCCTCACGGTATAAGGCGAGGAGTTGTTCCAAATTACTTACCATTCGACCAAAACAACCTCTTCAATTAACAAGTTGGTAAAGATACGCCTATTTTTTTATGGTTGTTCTTTTACAAAATCATAGGTAGTGTATTCTACAAAGTCGTTTACACTCAGCGTAAAGGAAACGACTTTTCCATTGTCGACATAAAAAGGAAATACTTTGACCCCCATAGTTGGATCGCTGTAGGTGCACAAAAACCTGTTGCCGCCCAGCGGCTCGAGCGTGGCATTGAGATTGGGGTGAAATTCGAAGCTTGCCTTCAAGACATTGTTTTGCCTCGCAATATTTACATAGCCGTAAGCTTCGTGTCGATAGCGTCCATTATAGGATTTGAGTGCCAGAGCGGGTTGAAGGTTCATATTGACGGAATCGCGCCAGAGTTTGAGCTGTTGC
>JAEUUQ010000575.1 GCA_016787505.1 Saprospiraceae bacterium
AGCGAGTTGAAGCCGTTGAGGGTATAGCGGGTAATGGCGTCCGACCCGCCCACCAGCACGCGGTCGAGCATACCGGCTTTGATAAGGCGGGCGCCCAGCATGATGGCGTTGGCTGAAGAAGAGCAGGCCGTGCTGATGGTACTCACAAAATCTTTGATGCCCAGGTCGTCGGCAATGCGCTCGGTACTGTCGCCGCAATCGTGCGACACCATGTGGTGAAGGTCGCCGCCCCGAGCCTGGTCTTTGAGAAATTCGCCAAAAAACACCTCGCTTTTATCGATACCTCCCACGCTGGTAGCCGACACGATGCCGGTGCGCAGGTAGGGCTGTTCGTGCAGGCGGGCATGGGCGGCGGCTTCCCTGGCTGCCTGCATGCCGAGTAGTGCCGTGCGGCTAAAATCGCGGATATCGTCGAGGCCCAGCATTGTCGCCAGGTCGTCGTCGGAAGCCTTCACTTCGGCGGCGGGCAGCATACCCCGGTGCCGGGTATGCAAAAAACGGATAGGGCCGATACCGGTCTGGCAATGGCGCAACGCATGAAGGGCTTGCGGCACATCAAAACCGATGGCCGATACCATGCCCATGCCCGTTATGAATACTTTATACGACACCTAGTCCCTTGTTTTCAGAAATGAATTCTGCCAGCGTGCGCACCGAATAAAATACTTTTTTGCCTTCTTCCTGCGACTTGATCTTCAAGCCGTAGATGCGCTCTAGCATGACAATGATTTCGAGGGCATCAATCGAATCCAAACCCAGTTCGGATCCGAATAAAGGTTCATCTGCATCGATATCGTTGGGGCTTACGCCTTCCAGGTTGAGATGATCGATAATTTGCGTTTTCAAATCTGTAATGAGTGTTTCCATTAATTTGAACTGTTATGGTGACCCAATTATGAATGAATTGTCCAAAGTTGCTGAATGGCCTCAGGGGTAAATTCCCTCGCTCCGGTCTGACCGGGCAGTCGGTTTACCCACATCAATAATGCATGGCGTTTAGCGCCGTAGTATTCTACCCAACCCACAATGGCAGCATCCACCGCGTTTTCGTCGAATACATTGCATACATAGTTGCATAATAAAGTCGCATCGGGTTGTTCTGACAATAAAAAGGCGTGTTCTCCCGTAATTTTATGCCTAATACAAATTTCTCCGATTACGATATTCGGCAGCGTATATACAAATAATGCCGGACTTGGAAAATTATTTTCGTCATTTGCTACTGTTTCGTAGTATCGTTCATCGGTATCCAGGCTGCTATGAGTATTCATCAGGAACAGGCCCGTCTTGTCTTTGGGGGTATCTGCAAAGTCGGGCACTGCTTTTGTGAGCGCTTCTGCAGCCAAAAAGCCCAATTTACTCAAATTATCCATTTTGAAAAATTTGAGGTAACTAAGTTCCATGTGTTTGTACAATGCGGAAGCAAAAGCGGCCGCCCCGGCTTCTTTATCTTCGTGCCGGTAGATTGCCAGGCCGTCAATGGCCAGGACACCGTCCTTTATCAGGCTATAATGCGCGATGACCGGCATAGTCCTCTTCTTTTTGCAATACCAGGGCGCCGTTGCATCCTCCAAACCCGGAAGCGGTTTTGAGGCAGTTTCGTATGTCGGCGTCTTGAGCTTGTGTAATAATATTGAGCGGCTTACTCACGCCGTTATTGGCGTAGCCTGCCGAGCTAAAAAGCTTATGCCGGCGCATGGACCAGCAGGCAGCTATGGTTTCCAGTATTCCCGCAGCGCCCAGGGTGTGCCCCCAGTAACCTTTGAAACTATTGAGCGGGATAGATTGCATGCCGAGCGTGTGAAACGCTTCGGCTTCCATGTCGTCGTTGTAGGCCGTGGCGGTGCCATGAGCGGAAATGTAATCAATGCGGGGGTTGCCCGAAGCGCTGAGGGCTTGCCTTACCGCCTGTTGAAGCCCGCTGCCCGTGCGCGACGGCCCGGAAATGTGGTTGGCGTCGTTGCTGATGCTGCCGCCCAGTATGGCGATGCTGCCCGGGCGTTTATCGGCGGAAAGGACTATTGTGCCGCAGCCTTCGCCCAGACTAATACCCTGGCGGTCGGCATCGTAGGGCCGGCAGGGTTCGGGGCTCACCGCTTTGAGCGATTCAAAGCCCGTGAGGATGAAATCGGAGATCACGTCGGCGCCCGATACGATGGCATGCCGGTATTGCCCCGAGCGGATCAGCCTGGCGCCCATGATAAGCGCCATCACCCCCGAAATACAAGCGTTGCTCACAATGACCGGCGGCTGAAGCAGTCCGAAATACGATTGCACCGTACGGGCGGTTTCGCTCAGGTTGATACGCGCATTGGGGAATCGCTCCGCTGTGGCGGGATTGATGAGGTCGATATTACCTTTGGTACTCGATAAAATGGTAACCGTATCGGGAGAAGCAGGGTCAATGCCCGATTCTTGTAGGACGGCCTGTATGGATAAAAGTAAAAAACGTTCAAAACGGGTATAAGTGGAGGGTATGCGATATAGGTCGCATGCGGCTTTGAGCTGCTCATCGGGCACTGTGGCGAGGCAAAAGGGGCCGGGTAGGTCCTCCCATTTGTCGTAAGGGCGTATACCCGTTTCGCCCTTGCACAAATGCTCGAAGTGCGCGGCGGAATCTGTACCCAGCGCGCTCAGCATATGATCGGCAATAATATAAACCCCCTTCATGCTTGCTGTTCTTCCTTTCTGGTTTCCTGGTTATTGCGTATGCCCCACCGTTGTTTCCAGGCTATTAAAAACTCGGGTAAGGTAAGCATCAATTCGTTGTTATTGTCGAGAAATACCTGTACGGTTTCTCCAGTGGCGGCAATTTTACCGGTGCTTTTGTTGTGAACGGTATAGTGAAAGACCAATTTGGCGGCTTGGGTGTCAATATAGCGGGCCTCCACTTCTACGGTATCGCCGTAGTAGATAGGGCTTTTGTGTTCACAAATACTGCGTACAATGGGTGTAACGAAGCCGTGGGAAAATACATCGAGGTACCCCAGGCCGTATTCTACGCCGAAAGCTTCGCGGGCGTCTTCAAAATACTTGATATAATGGCCGTGCCATACCACGCGCAACGAGTCGACTTCCGAAAATCGTACGGTGATGCCGGTGGTTGCAGACAGGATAGGGGAGGTTTTCAGTTGTCCGTTTTTTTTCATTA
The DNA here is from genome assembly GCA_016787505.1 of Saprospiraceae bacterium. Lineage (GTDB taxonomy): Bacteria > Bacteroidota > Bacteroidia > Chitinophagales > Saprospiraceae > JABWBR01. The sequence goes on from JAEUUQ010000575.1 coordinate 3,152, forward strand.
ATTAAGGGTTTTGCGCCACAAAAATTTTGATTTCACACCTTGCCAGCACAATATCTTCGGCCTTCACAATACCTTCGAAAATGCTGATATCAAGCACTTCTTGCTTGAGGCGTACTTCGGTGAAAATCTCAGTGCCTACCTTGGGTAATTCGAATATCTCCAGATCTTTAAAAGCGCCGATGAAACCCAGTGGCACGGGTTCCTGGCGGTTTTTATGGTAATAACCTGCTCTTACGGCAGCTGTTTGGGCTATATTCTCCATCAGTCCTGGTTCGGCAAACCGGTCGCCTTCCACAAACAACATGCCGGCGCGGATCAGCAAGCTGGTGCGCGTGACTGATTCGTCGGAATACCACAGCTTGTCAACCATAATGATAGGCGGCGCCTGCGGCAAATAATCGGCAATTCGTGAGCTGTCGAGCAGGGGAAACATGGTATTGTGTGCTTAGCTGTGCGAAACTACGTTACAACTATTTTTCAGTAGGAATAGTTGCGGCAGAAGTTGTCAATGCGGGTGAAGAATCTTCCCAAAAGTCGTAATAGTTAAACCATTGTTCAGGATATAGGCGCAATATTTTTTCCAGGCTTCGCAAATAAGCGTCAATAACCTTTTCGGGATTGTCGTGGGCTATATGGCCGGGAGTAGCATAAAAGTGGTAATGGGTATTGGTTTCTTTTACAGAAAAAACAAACGTGTAGGGCACCTTAAAGCGTACAGCCAGCTCGAACGGGCCGAGCGGGAAAGACGCATAACGCCCCATGAAGGTAGTACGGTAGGTTTTTTGGTTAGAATTTTTGAGATATCGGTCCCCGTGAATACAAATAAACTCCTTGTTTTGCAGGGCATTGTGCATATCGAGCAGGTGGGAAAAATCATTTTTGACGCTGATGATGTTAAACTGGCGGTTTTTGATAGCGTCTTCGAGTACTTCTTTGATACCCTGGTCTTCCCCATCGTATAATACCACATTGACGGGGGTATTGAGTTTTTTGAGTAAATGGCCGGCGATCTCCCAATTGCCGATATGAGCGCTGATGAGCAGGGCGCCCCGGCCTTCTTCCGACAATTGGCGCAAATAGTGTTCTCCATCAAAATAGAAAGTAAACTTATTGGAGAACCCACCGAGGATCGCCACCTTGTCGATAAGCGTTTGGCCGAATTTGTAATAACTTTTGTAGCAATAGCGAATCGATTTGAGCGGAGGGAAGCCGTGGACATGGCGAAAATAGAAGTA
>JAEUUQ010000596.1 GCA_016787505.1 Saprospiraceae bacterium
CAATTCTACGGCTGAAGTATCGGCGGTACCCGTGCGCAGCAGGATAGCCAGCAATTCGGCGTCGGTAAGGTGCTGTTTGCCTTTGCGCAGCAACTTTTCGCGCGGGCGGTCTTCTTCGGCCCAGGCTTTGATGGAGGATGCGGGAGGGAAGTAGGTGTTCATGGCCTTGTGGTATCTGAATGGTGGCTGTGGGACTGAAGGACTGAAGGACTGTACGACTGTACGACTGTAGGACTTAAGGAACGTATCCTAATATAGTCGTACAGTCGTATAGTCGTATAGTCGTACAGTCGTATAGTCGTATAGTCGTACAGTCGTATAGTCGTACAGTCGTATAGTCGTACAGTCGTACAGTCGTATAGTCGTACAGTCGTATAGTCGTACAGTCGTATAGTCGTATAGTCGCGAAAAGCAGCGGGAGCTTCGTCCCGCTGCTTCGTGTAAATGCAGTTTCACTTCATTCGCCCTCTGACTTCGCGGTCTCCACTTGTGAAGGCTGCATATTGGCTACCAAACGATCTAATGCTTCTTTGAACTGTGGCAGGTCTCTGGGAAAGACCAGGATGCGGTTTGTCTCGTACTCGTTGCTTTCCTTGTTCTTTTTGCTTTCGGTGATGGTCACGTAGTTCGACCCGTTGTTGGCCTCTCTCACATCCATAAAGTAATGGCGGTCACTGGCTTTGACAGTTTCTGAAAAAAGAGCATTTTTAGGCATAGCTCATTTGATTTTAGGTAATAAAATTTGTTATCTATAATATAGACGCGAGAGTGGTTGAAATTCCATAAATTTCAAGAAAAAAATTTACAGCAATTTGCCCATGCCTTCATTTCGATTTCGCAGAGAGGAAAAGCTAAAAAGCCGGAAAGTAATTGAAGGCTTATTTAAACAGGACCGGCGCGGCAGTGTGGGGCAGTATCCGCTGCGCCTGATATGGGCGCCGGTAGAAGAAAAACGCGGCGATTCGCCCGTACTTTTTACGGTTAGCGTACCCAAACGCCGCTACAAAACGGCGGTACTCCGCAACCGCTTGCGCAGGCAGGTGCGCGAAGCCTGGCGGCTTCACAAGCATCAATTGTACGAGTCGCTGCCCGTCGATACAACTCAGTATGCCTGGATGGTGATCTATACGGGAGAGACGCCGCTGGCCTATGCTGTAATTGACGGCGCCATGCAAAAACTGATACGCAAATTTCTTACCCACCTTTCTTCCACAAAAGAAGGGGATTAAAACACAAGCCATGAAAAACCGATATGCGATATGCCTGTTGGCGCTGCTTTGTTATATACCGCTTTCCGCCCAAAAAGTATTGCAAATAGAGCGCTACGGCAGGGCAAAGACGACTAAAATTCACCTTGGGGAAGAGCTCACCTACCGGCTAAAGGGAGATAACGTATGGCATACGCGCGCCATGGAAGACCTGAACATAGAAGAAGGCCTGATCGTGATGCCCGACCGTTATGTAAAAATAGCCGATATAGAAGCGCTGCGGTATAGCCGGGGTTGGCCCAGGGCCGTAGGCAGGCAGTTATTCTGGCTGGGCGCCGGCTGGTCACTGTATGGCTTGATCGGCAATTTAGCCGACGGCGACCCCGACACCAATTACCGCTTGGGCGATGCTGCGGTGACCGGCACAGCCTGGGGATTGTCGTGGCTGGTACCCCGCGTTTTTAAATACAAAAAAATAAAAATGGGCGAACGCAGACGCTTGCGGGCAGTAGACATCAATTTTTATCCGGTCAATTAAGCGCCGGCTTGGGCGCCGCATAGTGCAGCACCGAGCAGTTTTCGGGGCGGAAAAGCCGGGTAGCCACCTGGAGCATATCTTCCGTTGTGACGTTTTGGTAAAAGCGAACCTCTTCATTGATAAGTGCGGCATCGCCAAGCAATTCGAAGGTAGCAAGGTTGATGGCTTTATTGAGGGCGCTCAGTTCCGAAAATACCAGCGAGCTTTCTACCTTGTTTTTGAGTTTCTGCAATTCCACTTCGGGCAGGGGCGTAGTTCTCAATTGCTCCAATTCCTGCCAGATGAGCGCTTCCGCTTGTTCGAGGCTGACGCCCTCCGACGGTTTTCCCTCGATGATCAGCAGTCCGGGGTCGTGGGTGGCCGATAGGTAACAATCGATATGGGCAAACAACTTTTGCTCTTTGAGCAGTCGCCGGAACAGCCGGGCTGAAGGGCCGTTGCCCAGGGCGTCGGTAATCAGGTCGGAGGCGTAAAACTCGGGCGCCAGTCGCGGCGCCATGTGAAAAGCCAGATACAAGGCATCCGAGGGTACGTCGGCGTGTAATATGCGGCGGCGTTGCTCCGTTTGCGGCGGTTCGGCGGGAATATGCCGCTCCGGTATCTGACCCGTCGGTATTGATCCAAACCATTTCTCAGCCAGCCGCACGGCTTCTTCGGACTTCACATTGCCGGCAATCACCAGGATAGCGTTATTGGGGCGATAATAGGCGTAATAAAACTGCTTCACATCGTCGAGTGTGGCCTGTTCTATGTGGGCGGGTACCAGTCCTATCGTGGGCCAGCGGTAAGAATGCGTTTTATACGCAAGATCGCTGATATGGTGCCAGGCATCGCCGTAGGGTTGGTTGAGGCAGGTTTCTTTAAATTCTTCTACCACCACCTTGCGTTGTACCGACAGCACTTTTTTATTAAACCTCAATTTGAGCATGCGGTCGGATTCCAGCCAAAATGCCGTTTCAATATTTTGGGCCGGCAACACATTGTAAAAACTGGTCAGGTCGCTATTGGTAAAAGCGTTGTTTTCGCCGCCGGCCAGTTGGATGGGGTCGTCAAAATCGGGGATATTGGCCGAGCCGCCGAACATCAGGTGTTCGAAGAGGTGGGCGAAACCGGTTTTGTCGGGGGCTTCATCGCGGGAGCCTACGTCGTACAACACATTGACGGCCACCATGGGGGTGCTGTCGTCTTCGTGTACCAGTACTTTGAGGCCGTTGTCTAATATATATCGCTGAAAGGTGATCACGTTAGCTCCAGTTTAGCCCGCCAAGATAATAGCTAAATCTTAAATCGTGTTAATTAACTCCATTCGTCGCCTCTCCAAAGCATCCCATCTTAATTTTTTCACTCTTTATAAGTTAACACCCCATTTTTGGGGAGTATTGATTTATCACCCGTAATAAAAACTGTTGTTATGAAAAAATTCACCATGCTGGCCGCAGTGATGCTGGCCTTTGTTTCGGCTATAGCTTATGCATCGCCGATGGTTTTTCCCGGCGCCGGCGAAGTCGGCATTACCGTCAACTACCAGGTGCAACAAGCACAAAAGCTGGAACTTCGCCTGAGTAACCTCGGACTGAAAAGCACCCACGTGGTGATCGAGGATCTCAGAACCGGCGACACGTTTTATTCAGAAAATGTGGCCCGCCGCAACGGCTATGCCAAGCTGCTCGACCTGAGCCAATTGCCCGAAGGCAAATATCGCCTCGTCGTTAAGCAAAAAGGCCAGGAACTCATCCAGGTGCTTTCGGTTAAAAATGGTACTCTTTTCGCATCCAAGTTTATAAGCAAGTAGTCTTTGTAGGCAATATAGTCTTTTGCCTCACTCATGAACATATTGAACGCCCAGGGGCGCCGCTCGAATGGTAAGGAGTCAAAATCCGGTGCATTTGAGTAGCGCCCTTTTTTTATTTTATTAATTTTAACCCAAACAAACCTGAAACCCATTGATCGACATTACCCTTGCCAGTCAAACCTGGATTGCCCTGGCGCTTGTATTAGTGCCTATACAATTGCGATTTGCCGCGCCTTATGGCCGCCATACCCGCCGGGGCTGGGGCCCGATGATCGACAACCGCCTCGGCTGGATTATCATGGAGATTATCTCGCCACTGACTTTCGGTTATTTTTTCCTTTCGGGAAATGGGATAAAAACGCCGGCAACCTGGCTGTTTTTTGCCCTTTGGATGACACATTACCTCAACCGAAGTATCATTTTCCCTCTGCGCATTCATACTACGGGTAAAAAAATACCGCTGTCGATAGCCGTCTCGGCCATTTTTTTTAACATCGTCAACGGCTACCTCAACGGCGCCTGGCTGGGCACAATGGGCGCGGATTACGGTGCTTCCTGGCTCACAGATCCCCGGTTTATTCTCGGCGTGGCCGTTTTTGCCCTCGGCGCCGGCATCAATTTGTGGTCAGATAACCGACTTATCCACTTGCGCAAACCCGATGAAACGGGTTATAAAATTCCGCAAGGCGGTTTGTTTAAGTACATTTCCTGCCCCAATCTTTTTGGTGAAATAGTGGAATGGACCGGCTTCGCCATTATGTGCTGGAACTGGCCCGCCCTGTCGTTCGCCGTGTGGACCGCGGCCAACCTGGGACCCCGCGCACTGGCGCACCACCGCTGGTATCGCAGCCATTTCAAAGATTATCCGCCTGAACGAAAGGCGGTTGTGCCATTTGTTATTTAATTATTTACCACAGAGGACTCCGAGGTACACAGAGTTGTCACAGAGTCATGGAAACGCTCGCTCTGTGACAACTCTGTGTACCTTTGCGTCCTCTGTGGTTAAAAAAAAATTATGACATACAGCACCGTACTAATCATCGGCGCCGGCCCTGCCGGACTGGCAGTTGCCGGGCAACTCCGCCAAAAAGGCATCGCTTTCGAGATCATTGAACAAGGCGACAAACCCGGCTATTCGTGGCATCACCACTACGATCGCCTGCATTTACATACGGTAAAAGAGTTGTCGAACCTGCCGTTTTTACCTTTTCCCGACCACTTCCCCCGTTTTGTGCCCCGCCATCTACTGGCCGACTATTTTGTGGAATACGCCCGCCATTTAAACATACTACCCCATTACGGCGAATTGGTTACCAACGTAGTCAAACAAAACGGCAAGTGGCTGACCACGACCTCCAAAGGAAATAGCTGGGAATCTGATCACGTGGTGGTAGCTACCGGCGTAAACCGCAGCCCGCTGGAGCCTCATTTTAAAGGCCAGGAATCTTTCAAAGGCGAATGGATACACAGCAGAAACTATCGCAATGCCAAGCCGTTTGCAGGCAAACAAGTACTGGTGATAGGCATGGGCAATACCGGCGCAGAAATAGCGCTGGATCTTAGCGAAAACGGAGCCAAACCCTTTATTTCGGTGCGGGGGCCGGTTAATATCGTACCTCGTGAAGTGCTGGGCCGCCCTACCCAGCTCACCGCCCTCATGCTGGCTAAGCTGCCTTATTGGCTCGGCGACAGGCTGGGCGTGGTGCTGCGCAAACTCACGGTAGGCAACCTGCGCCCTTACGGCATCGAAACACCCGATATGCCCCCCGCCAGGCAATTGCGCACAACAGGTAAAACGCCGGTAATCGATGTGGGCACGCTAAAAGCTATCAAAGAAAAGCGGATCGGCATTTTGCCCGTTATCGCACAAATAGAAGGCGCAGAGGTGACCTTCACCGACGGTCGCAAAATGCCTTTCGATACGATCATTTTGTGTACGGGCTACAAACCTCACCTGGAGCAGTTTATCCCGGGTGTGAGCGAGTTGCTCGACGCCCAGGACCTACCCAAATCGGTGATTGCTCCTCCTCCTTTCGAGGGTTTGTATTTTGTGGGCTTCGATAATTATGTGGCAGGCGGCATCCTGGGGGTTATTCGCCGGGATTCAGCTGTGGTGGCAGAGCGGATAGGGCGACTTTAGGACTTTAGGACTTTACGACTTTACGACCGTACGACTTTACGAACTTAGGAGCTTCTCGTATCTTGTACCCTTATGATCGTACGGTCGTACAGTCGTACAGTCGTACAGTCGTACAGTCATACAGTCGTACAGTCGTACAGTCGATTAAGGAATCACAGATAAATATCGGCGATGACCAGGGAGCCAAAAACCAGGCTGGCAATGCCGTTGGTGGTAAAAAAGGCGAGGTTGACGCGGCTCAGATCGTTGGGTTTTACCAGGGTGTGCTGGTAAATTAACAAACCGATAAAAACGGCGGCGCCTAGCCAGTGTATCCAGCCGAAGACGGGGTACTGCTGCGACAGCATATAGGCCGCGGTGAGTATGAATAATCCACTAAACAAGTGAAGTGCGTTAGAAAGCATCAAGGCGCGGTTCTTTCCCAATGCCGCAGGGGCCGAATGCAGTTGTTGCGAGCGGTCGAAATCTTCATCCTGTAAAGCATAAATAATATCGAAACCCGATACCCACAGCAAAACCGCCGCCGAATAGAGCAGGGGAAGCAAGGCAAACTCACCCGTGACCGACAAATAGGCTCCGATCGGCGCCAGCGAAAGCCCGAGCCCCAGCACAAAATGGCATAATGCCGTAAACCGCTTGGTAAAGCTATACCCAAGTATCACCGCCAGCGCTACGGGCGACAGGGCAAAACAAAGCGGGTTGATCCACCAGGTGGTGAAAATAAATAAAGCCGAACTGGTAAAAACAAACCACAGTGCTGATTGGGGCCGGATGATGCCCGCCGGTATTTCGCGGGTGGCGGTGCGCGGGTTGCGCTCGTCGATATCGCGATCGAGGTAGCGATTGAAGGCCATTGCCGCGCTGCGCGCAAAAACCATACAAAGCAGTACCAGAGCAAAAAGGCGGAAACTCAGCGCCGATTCAGATTCGAGGGTGGCCAGAAAAAAGCCCACCAGCGCAAAAGGCAGGGCGAATATCGTATGGCTGAATTTGATGAGGGACAGGTAGTTTTTCATGTCTGTGGTGACAAGGTGACAAAGTGACAAGGTGACAGGGTGACAAGGTGACAAGGTATCAGTTAAAAATCAGTCACCTTGTCACCTTGTCACCCTGTTACCCTGTTACCCTGTTACCCAATTATTGATTTACCTGGATATTAGGCTGAGAAGCGGCGGGGTCGCCCTTCACTTCGCCGGTCAGGTAGATAAACGTTTGCGGCGGGTTGGTATTAGCCGTGAGCGTAACTTTCTGGTTGCGCTTGCCACCTTTGCCTTTCGAGTTGAATTCCACTACAATTTCTCCGCTGGCGCCGGGAGCGATCGGCTCGCGCGGCCATTTGGGTACCGTACAGCCGCAGCTGCCTTTGGCATCGCTGAGTACGAGGGGCTCGCTACCTGTGTTTTTGAATTTGTAGGAATGCGAAACCATTTCGCCGTCGTTAACCGTACCGAAGTCGAAAGTCGTTTCTGCAAATTCCATTGTAGTAGTCGGGCCGGAGGGTGCAGCCGGCGTAGCGGCCGGAGCGTTGGGATCCACAGCCGGGTTGGCGGGCTGAACGCCTGTGTTTTCAATGTTCTGACGGGCTTCCTGGCGAACGTCTTTGTTGCCGCTTTGGCAATTTACCAAAAGAACGGCTACTGCCAGCATCAGCAATCCAGTGGTGATCTGCTTTACCATGTGCGATGATAGTTTTTAGTTTGTATAAGAATGTTTTCCATTTCAGGCCGCAAAAATAGCACTTTTTGCGATCACTGTAACAATTGCAGGCCGTCAATAGTTGACTTTTTGCACTGCAAACATAGCACTTGTTACCCCGAAGCGGCTGTTAATGAGGCTTCAAGATTTGTTAACGCCCTGTTAATCCCTTTTGCAGAAGGCGGCGAAGGCTGCTGTGTCAAGCGTATTGAGGCATTCGGCGGCGCTCAGTCCGCCTTTGCGGGCGGCGCAGACGCCATAGTGAATATCGCGTATGCCGTCTTTGCTGTGGGCGTCGGGGTTCACGCACAGCTTCACGCCTTTTTCGAGGGCGTAGGGTATCCACTGCCAGTCGAGGTCGAGGCGGTAGGGGTTGGCGTTGATCTCGATGGAGACCCGGTTGGCGGCACAGGCGTCGATCACGCGGCGGTGGTCGATGGGATAACCTTTGCGCGATAGCAATAAGCGGCCGGTGGGGTGGCCCAGTATGGTAGTATAGGGATTTTCGATAGCCGTGATCAGTCGCTGGGTGGCCTTTTCTTCGTCCATGCGCAGGTTGCTGTGCACGGAGGCGATGATACAATCGAAGCGGGCCAGGATATCGGCGTCGTAGTCGAGCGAACCGTCATTTAGGATGTCGCTTTCGATGCTTTTGAAGATGCGAAAAGGCGCCAGCTCGGCGTTGAGTTCGTCGATTTCGGCCCATTGCTGCAACACGCGCTCGGGTTGCAGGCCGTTGGCGTAGAAGGCCGACTTGGAGTGGTCGGTAATCACCAGATAGCCGTAGCCCAGGGCGCGGGCGTGAAGGGACATGTCGCGCAGGCTGTGCAGTCCGTCGCTGTATGTCGAGTGCGCGTGAATTACGCCTTTGATATCGGCTTCGGTGATCAAAGCGGGCAGGCGGCCTTGCCGGGCCCATTCCAGCGCCTGGCCGCTTTCGCGCAATTCGGGAGCGATAAAAGGCAGTCCCGCCCGCTCAAAGACAGCTTTTTCCTCGGGTAAGCCCCGGAAATCGAGGCCCGGGTAGCTTTTTACGAATGCTTCCAGGAAATCGCCGGCGCCGGTATAGCGGAACAGCTTGGAGCCGAATTCCTGCAGATCGCAGGAATAAAATGTTACCGGGTATTCCTCTGCTGTAGAGGCGTGCACCCCTTCGCCCTGCGCTTCGCGGGCTTGCAGATTGGCGACATCCAACAAGCGGGCTGTGTCTGTTTCGCCGCCTATCAATATCTCAATACGAGAAGGCGTAATGGCACAGCGGCGCATCTCTCCGCACAACTCCACCGGCACGCCGGGAAAAGCGCTGCGCAGCTTGTCGACGAGCGCCAGCGCGGGAGTTTCCAGAGTAGCGTAGTGGAAACTGCCTTTCGAGCGCTGGTAATATTCGAGTTTGCCCTTGAGGTCTTCCTGCGTTTTCTGGCCAAAACCTTTGAGTTCGATCAGGCGGTTTTCGTTCACGGCATAGAGCAATTCGCCCACGGTTTCCACGCCGAGGTCTTTCCACACTGCCAGCACCTTTTTGGGTCCGAAGCCGGAGATGTGGAGCATTTCCTGTACGCCTTCGGGGGTCATATCGCGGTACTTTTCGAGCGTAGACATGCGGCCCGAGTCGAGCAGTTCGCGAATTTTGCCAGCGATAGCCGAGCCCACGCCTTTGATCGCGGCAATCTCCTCGTCGCTCATCTCGGTCAGCGGGCTATCCAGTTTGCGCAGCGTGATATACGCATTTTGGTAGGAGCGGATTTTGAACGGGTTTTCGCCGTGCAGTTCCATGATGTCTCCCAATTCCTGGAAAGCCTGGGCGATTGCTTTGTTGGTCATGGCGGGTCGGTTGTGGGTTGTGGGTTGTAGGTTTTTAAATTATTCGTTCATCTATTCCATACAACGGAATATTTACCATCCACTGCACGGGTTTGTAATCGGCAAGCGAAACACGAACGGCCACCTGTGGTTCATATTTATCACAAAACAACTTAAAACTTTTTGCCCGCAGGTTTTCACCAGCTTTTACTTCTATGGGTATTACCTCTCCATCGCGTTGTACTATAAAATCTACCTCGGCGGTGCTGCGGTCATTGGCCCAATATCCAATATAGTTTTCTGAATTCAGCCTCAGTTGCTGCATGACATATTGCTCGGTAAGGGCGCCTTTAAATTCCTTAAATATTTTGTTGCCTTCTATTATTGTTATTGTATTAAGCCCGGCCATAGCGCTCAGCAAGCCCACATCGAGCAGGAAGAGTTTGAAAGCCGACGCATCCTGGTAGGCGGTCAACGGCAAAAAAGGTTTTGACACCTTGAAACTTTTTAGCAGCAAACCCGAGTCCACCAACCATTGAATTGCCAGTTCAAATTCTTTGGCCCTCGCCCCTTCTTTGAGTACGCCGTACATAAATTTTTTGTTTTCCTTGGCCAATTGCGCCGGAATACTTTGCCATACCATACGCACCCTGGGTACCTGTTCGTGCGGAACATGTTTTGAGAAATCGGCCTCATAAGCCCGCAGTAGGCGATATTGAACCTGGCGTAGCTCTTGCCAGTTGCGGTTTTGGGTAAATACCGCTACTGCTTCGGGCATGCCGCCCACAAAAAAATAATAGCGCAGGTACTCTTTTAATTTTTCAGAAAACAGGCTAAGCAGAACCCAGTCTTTTTTTAGCAATGCAGTTGTCAGTTCATTTTCACCCAGCGCTATCAGGAACTCGGCAAACGACAAGGGACGCAAATCCAAAAAATCAACCTTGCCTACCGGGAACGATTCGTTTAGATGCAGGTTAATGCCCAGCAGCGATCCGGCAGCTATGATATGATACTGCGGCGCTTTTTCTGCAAAATACTTGAGCGAAGTAAGCCCGCCCTGTACAGCCTGTATTTCATCCAGTACCAGCAGGGTGTTTTCGGGCTGTATCTGTACCCCGGTTTGTATTTGTAGTGCAGTCAATATTCGGTCGATGTCAAACCCGATAGTAAACAGGTTTTGCAACGTGGAGGTCTCTTCGAAATTGATATAGGCCAAATGGGCATATTCTGCTTTGCCAAACTCCTGCAGCAGCCAGGTTTTGCCTACCTGCCTGGCGCCGCTTAGGATTAGCGGCTTTCGCAGTGGGCTGTTTTTCCACGCTTTTAAGTCCTCTATTTTTGTGCGATACATTTTTTACATGATAAAAACAGCTCAAATTTACACTTTTTACAGGATAAAATGCATTTTATTTTAATTCAGCACCTGCGGGGCCATCATCGAAAACGGGGGTATATCCACGAAAAACGTTTGTTGGTCGGAGAGGCGGATCATGAGGTAAGTACCCTGCATTTTGCCGATAGGCGTATAAAACTGGCACCAGGAGGAATACGAATAAAACTCGCCGGGCTGCAGGATGGGTTGCTCGCCCACCACGCCTTCGCCTTCCACTTCGCGGACGAT
>JAEUUQ010000637.1 GCA_016787505.1 Saprospiraceae bacterium
GAGGAGTTCGCCTCTTTCCTTAAACACGATAGCGCGGCCTTTGAATTGCACATAGGCTTTCACCTTGGCGCCTTCTTCGAGGAAAGTTTTGGCGTGGCGCGACTTAAACTCGAAGTCGTGGTCGTCGGTATTGGGGCCGAAGCGGATTTCCTTGATAACGGTTTTAGCTGCTTTGGACTTAATCTCCTTTTCTTTTTTCTTGCGTTCGTAGACAAACTTATTAAAATCGACGATACGCACCACGGGGGGGTTGGCATTAGGAGAGATTTCCACCACGTCGAGTTCCGATTGATCAGCCCATTCGCGCACCTTGCGCGTGGGATAAATGCCCGCTTCCACGGGTTCGCCAACTATTTTGCTTACTTCTTCCAGGTTGTCACCCACGAGTCGCACTTCGGGAATCCGGATCTGGTCATTCACGCGGAACTGCAATCTGGCTGGGTCTTGTTGAGGGTGTGGTCTCTTATTCAATACAATTTTTTTTAATGAAATAATAAAAAGGCGCTTTCCGCTTAAGGTATTTACCTGAGAACTCCCGGCGGTTGTGACTTTGGCCGACGGGTAAGCGGAACCACGCCAAATCGAAACAACGAAATTCATAAAAAAGAAGTACACCTGCAATAGTGCGGGTGTACTTCTTTATGATTAGTTAAAAAAAACCTTTTTACTGCACATCCGAATTGACTGGTTTAGCCAGAGCGATGGCGAGGCTTTCGCCGTCTTCTTTGAGTACGGCTTCCAATGTGCTGCCTTCGGGCGGATTTTCGTTGAGTATAAACTCCGCCAGGGGATCTTCGATATACTTCTGGATAGCGCGGTGTAGCGGACGGGCGCCGAATTGCGGGTCGAAGCCTTTTTCGGCCACGAAATTTTTGGCTTCTTCCGTGAGTTGCAGGGTATAATTCATACCCGACAAGCGCTTGTGCACATCTTTGAGCGAAATATCGATAATCTTGAAGATCTCTTCGCGGCCGAGGCTGTTGAAGATCACCACGTCGTCGATGCGGTTGAGAAATTCGGGCGAGAAAGTACGTTTGAGGGCATTCTGGATCACGCCTTTGGTATATTCCTGGGCGGCATCCTGGCGGGCTTTGGTATTAAAGCCCACGCCCTGGCCGAAGTCCTTCAACTGGCGCACGCCGATATTGGAAGTCATAATAATCAGCGTATTCTTAAAGTCGACCCTTCTGCCGAGGCCGTCGGTGAGTTGGCCGTCGTCGAGTACTTGTAGCAGGATATTGTACACATCGGGGTGCGCTTTTTCGATTTCGTCGAGCAGCACGACCGAATAGGGTTTGCGGCGCACCTTTTCGGTAAGTTGGCCGCCTTCTTCGTAGCCTACATAACCCGGAGGCGCGCCGATGAGCCTGCTCACAGAGAATTTCTCCATGTATTCGCTCATATCGATGCGGATGAGGGCGTCGTCGGAGTCGAAGAGATAGCGGGCCAGCGCCTTGGCCAGTTCGGTTTTACCAACGCCGGTGGGGCCCAGGAAAATAAACGAGCCGATGGGGCGGCGGGGGTCTTTGAGGCCCACGCGGTTGCGCTGGATGGCCTTGGCGATCTTGCCGATAGCTTCGTCCTGACCGATAATCACGTGCTGGAGGTCATTTTCCATGCTCACCAGCTTTTTGCTTTCGCTTTGGGCTACCCGTCTCACGGGGATGCCGGTCATCATTGACACCACTTCGGCGATATCTTCTTCACCCACGGGATAGCGCTTGGTTTTGGCCTCTTCTTCCCACTGAATCTTGGCAAATTCGAGTTGGCGCACCAGCTTCGACTCTTTATCGCGCAGGTCGGCGGCTTTTTCGTATTGCTGATTCTTTACTGCCTGATTTTTGAACTCTTTGAGTTCCTCGATTTTCTTTTCGAGTTCTTCGATATGCTCGGGCACGTGAATATTTTTCAGATGCACGCGGGCGCCCACTTCGTCGAGTACGTCGATAGCCTTATCGGGCAGGAAGCGATCGGTTATATATCGGTCGCTGAGGCGCACGCAGGCCAGGATGGCTTCGTCGCTATATATCACATTGTGGAACTCCTCGTATTTCGACTTAATATTATTGAGAATGTGGATCACCTCGTCGGGCGCCGGCGGATCGACCATCACCTTCTGGAAGCGGCGGTCGAGGGCGCCGTCTTTCTCAATATGCTGGCGGTATTCGTCGAGCGTAGAAGCGCCGATGCACTGCAGTTCGCCGCGTGCCAGGGCCGGCTTGAAGATATTGGAAGCGTCGAGCGACCCCGTGGCGCCGCCGGCGCCTACGATCGTGTGGATCTCGTCGATAAACAGGATCACGTCGCGCGATTTCTCCAATTCATTCATAATAGCCTTCATGCGCTCTTCAAACTGGCCGCGGTATTTGGTGCCCGCCACCAGCGCCGCCAGGTCGAGCATCACGATACGCTTATTGAAAAGCGTGCGCGACACCTTCTTCTGGATAATGCGCAGGGCGAGGCCCTCCACGATAGCCGTCTTACCCACGCCGGGTTCGCCGATAAGGATCGGGTTATTCTTCTTGCGTCGGCTCAGGATCTGAGACACGCGTTCTATCTCGGTTTCGCGCCCGATAATCGGGTCGAGTTTGTCTTCTTCCGCCAGCTTGGTAATATCGCGGCCGAAATTGTCGAGTACCGGGGTTCTCGACTTCGTAGCGCCCTTGCTGCGTTGCTGGAAGCTGCGGGATTGCGCATCGTCGTCTTCATAGGAGTCATCCTGATCGGAAGGCGCCTGCGAATAGGGATCGATACTGCTGCTATTGGACGTAAAGTCCTGTTCCTGGCGCACGTATTCCAGTTCAGCCTTGAAGATATCATAATCCACCTCAAACTGGCCCAGCACCTTCGAAGCGGGATTATCCTTGTGTTTGAGGATTGACAGCATCAGGTGTTCGGGGCTCACCTCTTCGTTTTTCAACGCTTTGGCTTCCAGGAAGGTCACTTTAAGTACCTTTTCGGCCTGTTTGTTCAGGGGGATATTGCCCACATTGAGACTGGCGGCGGCTATCGGGGTGCGTTGGATAGATTCCACCAGGGTTTGCCGCAGCTCGGTAGCGTCTACTTCCAGAGATTCCAGCACCTTCATGGCCAGGCTCTCCTTGTCAGACATCATGCCGAGGAGCAAATGTTCGGTGCCGATAAAGTCATGCCCCAGCCCGATAGCCTCGTCGCGACTACGGGAAATGATCTGCTTGACTTTCGGCGAAAACTTGTTACTATTCATATTGAATCGGTACTTAGCCTTTAGATGATGCAATTTTCCAAATAATGTAGGTGTAAATCAAGGTGTAAGTTGAAAAATTTATCAACAACGGTGTTAAATTATAGTGAATTTTTGAGATTAGTGATGACAAATATTACTGTTTCATGGTAACAATATGCAATAACAAATGAAAGAGGGGGTTAGTTTAGTGGTCGGCGGTCGGGTATCGGCGGTCGGCGGTCAGTTCAAAAAAGCTGACTGTTACTCGCTATAATCCGCTATCAGCAAATTAGCAAATCAGCACATTAGCAAATTCGCACAGAATTGGTAATTTTGCAGTGTAAATCACCATAGTAATATTTTCAAGATGAAATTTTCGATAGACAAAGACAAAGACGGAAGATATGCCGTCATCAAACTGGAAGAAAAAAACCTCAATTCCATTGTTGCGCCCGACCTGAAGTCGGAGTTCGTCATTTTGGCCAATGAAGGGTTCAACAACCTGATATTTGATCTTTCTGCCGTTGAATATATCGATTCCTCGGGCTTGAGCGCCATCCTTACGGCCAACCGCTTGTGGAAGACCATGGGCTCGTTTATCCTGACGGATGTCTCGCACCCCGCCGTGCAAAAGCTTATCGAGATTTCGCGCCTTAGCTCCGTGTTGACTATTCTTCCCACAGTATCGGAAGCGATCGACCTGATTTTTATGGAGGAGATCGAACGCGAATTGAATGCCAGCCTGGATGAAGGCATTGAGGAAGACGACGAACGCTAACCGGGCGTGAGCAGGTTTGAGGTTTTGCTGCTGGGCATCGGCGCTGCCCTGCCCGACAGGGGCCGCCACCCTTCGGCTCAGGTGCTTCGCTATGAGGAATGTTTTTACCTGATCGATTGCGGCGAAGGTACCCAGATGCGCCTCTCCGACTGCAAAGCGCCCAAGCAGAAGCTCAACCAGATCTTTATCAGCCATTTACACGGCGATCACGTGTACGGCCTTATCGGTCTGCTCACTTCTTATACGCTGTTCAACCGGCAAACTCCACTGGATATTTTTGCCCCGGAGGGACTGGAGGAGATGATCGCGGTGCAACTGCGCTGGAGCCGATGCGCCCTCTCCTACCCCGTTGCTTACCACGTTATCGATACCGAACGCCATTGTTTGCTGTTTGAAGACAAATACCTGCAGGTGTATAGCCTGCCGCTGTCGCACCGCATTCCTACTTCGGGTTTTTTGTTTTGTGAAAAACCGCGCCCGCTCAATATCCGCGCGGAAAAAATTGAGGAATACGCCCTCGATTTTACACAAATAAAACAGGCCAAAGCAGGCCAGGATGTAGTGTTATCCGATGGCAGGTTAATTCTCCACACCGAGCTGACTCACCCGCCGGCGTCGCTACGCCGCTATGCCTATTGCTCCGACACGGCTTTTGACGAGCGCCTTCCCGGCTTGATCCAGGGCGTAGATTTGTTGTACCACGAGTCTACATTCGACAATTCGCACGAGATGGAGGCCTCGATCAGCCGCCATTCTACTGCCGCCCAGGCTGCCGAGATAGCCCGGCGGGCCGATGCAAAGCAACTGCTGTTGGGCCATTTTTCTCCCCGATACCCCGATGAAGGCCTCCTGGAGGCGGAGGCCCGGGTTGTCTTCACTGACTCCACGGCGGGCCGGGAGGGGCGGTGGTACCCGGTGGGAGGGGGACTGTAGGACTGTATGACTATACGACTGTACGACTGTACGACTTTAGGACTTTACGACCCCGTCACTTCAGGCGGTGATCTCAAATCACCTCCTGAATTATCGCTGTAAGACTTTACGACTTTACGACTGTATGACTTTACGACTTTGCGAACCCTGCCGGTCGTTGAGCGGAGTCGAAACACCACGGTGCGATCAAGGAGAGACTACGAAAGCCTTCGCCGTTCTGAACCCTGTTTTTCCCGTCTCGTTGCCTTCCAGTACAAAAGCATAGACTCCACCTGGGAGGTCTTTTACCGATAATTGATATTGATGATCGCCGGCGGGCATGGCGCGGTTTTCCAGTGCGCGGATCAACCGGCCCTGGGCATTGTAAAGCGACAGCCTGGCGCGGGTGGGTGTGGGCAATTGCCATTCAATCGTAACCACATCACTTGAAGGATTGGGATAGGGCGCTTTGAGTATCAGTCGCTCTTTTGCAGGCTCGTTGCTTGAAGTGACGGGCGGTTCGGCCAGGTCGACCTGGTAGACGCCCAGGCCGTGCGTGGCTATGCGCAGCTTGTCGTTGGCGGGCGAATGGCTCAGGTGCATCACCATGACAGCGTCGGAGGGGCCTTCGCCGTAGGGTTCCCAGTTGTCGCCGCTATCGTACGAAATATACAAACCGACATCATTGCCCACATACAGATGCTGGGGGAAATCGGGATCGATAAACAGCGTATTGGTGGGCACGTCGGGCAGTCCGTTGTCGATGGCGGTCCAGGTGGCGCCGCCGTCGGTAGTGCGGTAGACGTGCTCGGTATTAAACCCGGAAAAGACCACGAAAACCGTTTCTTCCTCATCGGGATGGAACACGATATCCATCGCCGCGCGGTTGGGCAGGCCGTTGATATACGTCCAGGTGCTGCCGCTGTTGGTGCTTTTTAAAATACGTGGGTCGTTAAAATTGGGCGAAGTACCGATATATATTACGTCTTCATCAAAGGGCGATACGGCGATAGTAAGGATGGAGTTGCCTCCGTCGACCAGCGCGGTAGAAGTAGCTACCCAACTGGTGCCGCCGTTGGTGGACCGGTGCAGGCGTTGGGCCCCGGCATAAACGAGATTGGAATTGGTGGGCGCCAATTCGTAGGGCGCATTGAAGTTTTTGGCTTCGCCGTTGGCGGAAGTCACGGCGGCGGAGCTAAAAGTTTGCCCCCGGTTCATTGAGCGCTGCAAGTTGAGATTTTGCGAGGTGCCGTACACCACCATGTCATTGTCGGGATTAATAGCCGTGCTCATGCCGTCGCCGCCGATGACGCGCCGCCAGGCGTCGCCGCCGAGGTAGATGGCCGTGGCATTGTCCTGCATGCCGCCGATAGCGAAACTCGAATCGGTACTTGAGTTGGAAAAATTGGCATAAAACTGCTGGCTTTGGAAGCCGCCGTTGCGACCTTCCCAGCTTTCGCCGGCATCGCCCGAGAAAAACACACCGCCGTCGGTTACCGCAAATACCTGGCTGGGGTGATGGGGCGAAAAATAGATGCCGTGAATATCGGCGTGAACATAATCAGGAGGGCCTTCGGGGCCGCCCACGGGGGTTACGCCGAAATCCCAGTTGTACCAATAGGATTTTTGCAGCGGGTTAGCGCCTCCTGTGATAGATTTGTGCATATCAATGCCGCCGTACAATACCAGATTGGGCACGTTGGGCATCACGGCCACATCGTGCGAATACCAGCCCTGGTAGGCGGCCACGTCCTTGTTGCTCATCAGTTGCCAGTTGTCGCCGCCGTCGGTAGAGCGATACAAGCCGCGGCTCACAAAGGCGTCGGCTACGGAGGCGTACATCACCTGGGGTTCGTACGGGCTTATGGCCAGCAAGGTTTTGCCGGTATAGTCGGAGGGCAGTCCCGGCGACAGGCTCCAGGAGTTGCCGCCGTCGGTAGAGCGGTATACGCCGGCATCGGGGCTCAGGTATGCGCCGTAGGACACCCATATTTTCATAGTATCCACGGGGTGCATTTCGATATCCATAGCCATTTCCAGGTCGTGGGCGAGTTCCCAGTTCTGGCCGGCGTCGAAGCTGCGGTAGAGTCCGCGGGTGGTGGCTGCCCACACGGTAGAGGGGTGCTGGGGGTTGATCACGAGATCCCACACGCCGGTAAGTTCGTCGAGTGACCAGTCGAGCGACTTGGTCCAGGTGGCGCCACCGTCGGTAGTTTTCAGGATGCCGATGCCGTAAGAGCCGCGGGTGAGGCGGTTGTATACGTTGGGTGCGGCGGCGGTATAGTTGTATACTTCGCCGGTGCCGATATACATTTCGTCGGGGTCATTGGGGTTGATGGCGATGGCGCCCACGCCCAGCACGGGATAGCCGGTAGAGATGCGTTCCCAGGCGTTGACGCCTACCCCGGCGGTGGTAGTACGCCAGAGACCGCCGCTGGCCGTGCCCACGTAGATGATATTGCTATCGAGGGGGTGGAAGGCCAGGCTGATGCTGCGGCCGCCGATATTTTTGGGCCCGAGGGCTTCCCACTGGGGGTCGTCGGTTCGAAAATCGAGTTCGAGGTTGCGCTGGGCGAGGGCTACGCTGAGGTGCCGGGCGTAGATGCGGCCGTCGGGCCATGAGCGGGCGAGGCTCCATTGTTCCATGGCCAGTCCGGCGCCGCTTTGACGGGGGGCTTTTGATTTTTGCGCGCAAGCGAAAACACCTACCATCAAAGTCAGGAGCGCTGCATATCTCAGAGAACGAAACATCGTCATGGGTTTTATAGATAGTTACGTATTTTGAAAGCACTAAGATATGAAAAAAAATCAGCAGTCGGCAGTCAGCAGTCAGCAGTCCGAAATCTGAAATGGATATCGTATTTTGCAGCAAGAAAAAACCAATCTATGTCCTCAGAGGCGTTAGCCGTTTTATTATTTAAAGAAACTGAAAAAATTGCCCGCAACCAGGAGTTGGATACCGCGGGCAAAACGGACGCCTTGTACCGGCTGTTGAGCCTGATATTTGTTGAAGCCTCCAAAAAAGAGCAGTTGCTTTTTTCCACTTTGTTTGCGCGAATGGCTTATGTGTGCCACCAGCAACAAATTGAGAGGCGGCTGCAATACTATTTGCACGCCTTCCGGCGAATGGC
>JAEUUQ010000638.1 GCA_016787505.1 Saprospiraceae bacterium
GCTGGCGGTAAAAGCCGTGGTGGCCAGACAAGCGGGCGAACCAACCCGCTATACCCTGCCCGATCTGCCCATCCTCGGCTTTGAATTGAACCGCGAGTGGCTGACGACTACCGATACGACATTCCTCCGCCAGGTCTTGGGCAAAATGCTGGAGGTTCGGGTACAGGCCGATTACCGGTTGCAAGAGGGGTTTCTGGGGACTGTTTATTTTAAAAATATTTCTAATAAAGAATTGTTAATCAATAATATAGTGGCGTTTGGCGGCAAGGCCGATCAATTTTTTATTATGGGTAAAAAATACAAAGACGCCATTACCCAACCCCGGCCTGCGGTGAATTCCAACATACCCAAACTCTTCGACCCGTTTACCGCTTCTCCCGATACCAGCCGATCAATGCTGTACCGTCCCGGTTTTTCACCTTTGGAGGTGGTGGTACCGCACAACAATCAGGATTTAGGCTTTTCAACGATGCCGCTTTCTGCCAACCGCTGGCTGTACGGACTCGTTCGCCGCACACAGGATACGATCCAGAATTACCTGCTCATCCGCACGCCCTACCGCCTGAAACCGGGCGCTGAAGTGCAATACCTGCTGTATATCGACGTAGCGGAGGGGCCTAACTGGCAGTCGGCGCTCAAAAAGTGTTTCCAGGAGCGATTGCTCTACGACGCACCCAAAGGACAACCCCACCAGCCCGTCTGGAAAAACTTCGACAACTCGCTCTACGAACGCCCCGACCTGGCCTATGCCCGCAAAGCCTATTCTATGCACCTGATGATGGCCTGGGATCCCGAGTACTACACCCCCGCCGGCGGCTATGGGCTTGTTCGTTTTTTGAAAAAAATGCAAACCCTATACGGCGGCGATGATATCGCAACCATTTGGCCGACCTGGCCGGCACTGGGTATGGACCAGCGCAGCCAGTGGGACCTCATGGCCGACCTGCCCGGTGGATTGCCGCAACAGCGTCAACTCGCCGAACAATGCCGCGCGATGGGCACACGCTATTTTATCAGCTATAACCCCTGGGACGACAGCTCGGAGGCCGCCGGACTGGCTTCGATGACGGCCATGATCAGCCAGGTGAGCGCCGACGGCGTGGTGCTCGATACGAAAGCCGAGGCCAGCAAAGCGCTACAACAGGCCGCGGATGACGCCCGTCCGGGCGTGCTGCTATACAGCGAAGGCATGGCCGTACCCAAAGACATGCCCGGCATCATGGCGGGCCGGGTCCACAATGATATTTACCACGTGCCCCTGCTGAACCTCAACAAACTTATCAAACCGGATTTTGCGATTTTCAGGGTGGTGGAAATAGCCCGCGAACGGGTGCGCCGCGAATACGCCACGGCCCTGTTCAATGGCTATGGCGTGGAGATCAACGTGATGCGCCCGGGCCGCCCCGACTGGGTGGACGATGACTACCGCTTATGGGGGCGTTGTGTGCGCATCCTACGCGAAAATTCGGGCGCTTTTTTGTCGAAAGACTTTACGCCGCTCTGGCCCACACGGGTAGATAGCGTGTATGTGAACGCCTGGCGCCTGGGTAATAAAAGGCTGTTCACCCTTTTTAGTCTGCGCCCCGAAGGTTTTCAGGGGCCACTGTTGGAGGCGCCCGTGCCGGCGGGCTACCACTGCGTCGACCTGTGGCGCCACGAGGAAGCCGTGGCAGCAAATTGCGGCGGCAAACCCTGCATCAATGCCCAACTCGACGTTTTCGACCGCAGCGACCTGCACACCAACAATGAAGGCGCCGTGAGCGCTCTGGCGGTTTTGCCCCGCCTGCTGGAACTCAAATTCGAGGGCGGCGCCCTGGCCATCCGGGCTGCCGGCGGCGAGGTGCTCAGAATCTGGGAAGGCGACCCGGCCTACGATAAAACCCATGTGGAATTGCTGGCCTCGGATACGGCTACGGTGGTGTTTCTGTCCGATATTTTTGGAAAAATAAACGGCAAATATGTGGTGCAGCTTTTTGATAAAAATGAATTAATGGACGAAGCGATTCTTCATATTCCTGCAGGACAGTCGGTGCTGGTGTCCCGGTCCGTCCCCACAATACCGGTCGCAAAAACGCCCAAAGGCATGGTAGCTATCCCCGCCGGCGCCTTTACCATGCAAGTGAGCAACGGCGATGAATTTATTGGTTACCCAAAAGCAGGTTATCCCAAAACCATGCAGATGCCCAAATTTTACATCGATAAATACCCGGTGACTAACCGGCAGTACAAAGCCTTTTTGGATGCTACAGGTTATGTTCCGGCAGATACGGCCAACTTCCTGGCACATTGGGTCAACGGCACGCCGCAAGCCGGCGAGGAAGATTTTCCAGTAGTAAATGTGAGCTACGAAGACGCCCGCGCCTACGCCGCCTGGGCAGGCAAACGCCTACCCACCGAAACCGAATGGCAATACGCCGCCCAAACCGCCGACGGACGGCGCTGGCCCTGGGGTAACAGCGGCGAGCAAGCCCCCAAAGGCGCCACCAAGGTGAGCGCCACCTTCCAACTCAATGCCGTGGGCGCCCTCGACCCCAAGCGCTGCAATCCCGGCAACGGCATACTCTACCCCGTAGGCAGCTACCCCAAAGGCGCCAACCCCTGGGGCCTACAAGACCTGGTAGGCTGCGTATGGCAACTGACCAACGATTGGTACCAAAGCGATACCTACGGCTATATCCTGCTCAAAGGCGGCAGCTATTACCACCCAGGCGGCAGTTGGTGGTACGTGCAGGGCGGGCCCAGGCCGCTGTCGTACCGGCAGATGCTGCTGCGGGTGTCGCCGGGTTTTGAGCGCAATGGTACTGTTGGGTTTAGATGTGTGGTGGATGGGATGTGAATTTTTTACCACAGAGGGCACAGAGTTACACAGAGACCTCACAGAGTCATGGACATGCTCGCTCTGTGAAACCTCTGTGTAACTCTGTGGTTAATAAAAACCCTGCCATCCTGTCCCACAAAAATCGCACGGCCAGCCAAATTGTCAGCCCCGCCACCCCATTCTCCCCCCTGGCACAAGAATTGCCCGTTTAATTAAGCTATTGACAACTATAAACTGAACGTATGAACCTCAACAATTTCACCCTAAAAGCCCAGGAGGCCGTGCAGCGCGCCCAGCAAATCGCATTGGAGCGCGAGCACCAGTCCATTGAGCCTGCGCACCTGCTCAAAGGTATCCTGGAAGTCGATGAAAACGTAGCGCCTTTTGTATTCAAAAAAGTAGGCGCCAATCACCAGACCGTCAAACAGGCCACCGAGAGCATCGTGATGTCGTATCCGCGCGTAAGCGGAGGCAGCGGCAGCCAATACCTGGCCCGCAGCACCAATGAAGTGCTGCAGCGCGCCAACTCGTACCTCAAAGAATTCGGCGACGAATACGTGAGCCTCGAACACCTGTTGCTCGCCCTGTTGGCCGTAAAAGACAGCGTGTCGCAAATGCTCAAAGACGCCGGCCTCAACGAGCAAAACCTCAAGGCGGCTATCAAAGAACTTCGCAAAGGCGGCCGCGTGACAAGCTCCAGCGCCGAGCAGTCGTACAACGCCCTCAACAAATACGCCGTCAACCTCAACGAACGCGCCCGCAACGGCAAACTCGACCCCGTGATCGGCCGCGAGGAGGAGATCCGTCGAGTACTCCACATCCTGGCCCGCCGCACCAAAAACAACCCGGTGCTTATCGGCGAACCCGGCGTGGGTAAAACGGCCATCGTTGAAGGCCTCGCCCACCGCATCGTGAACGGCGACGTGCCCGAAGACCTGCTCGACAAAGACATCTACGCCCTCGATATGGGCGCGCTGATCGCGGGCGCCAAATACCAGGGCGAATTCGAAGAACGCCTCAAAGCGGTGGTCAACGAAGTAGTTAGTGCCGGCGGCAATATTTTCCTCTTTATCGACGAAATCCACACGCTGATAGGCGCCGGCAAAACCCAGGGCGCCATGGACGCCGCCAATATCCTCAAGCCTGCACTGGCCCGCGGTGAACTGCGTGCCATTGGCGCCACGACGCTCAACGAATACCAGAAGTATTTTGAAAGCGATAAAGCCCTCGAACGCCGCTTTCAGGTGGTGACGGTGGACGAGCCCAGCGAGGAGGACGCCATCTCTATCCTGCGCGGACTCAAGGAACGCTACGAAACCCACCACAAAATCAATATCCTCGACGAGGCAGTGGTGGCCGCCGTGCAACTCTCAACGCGCTATATCACCGACCGCTTCCTGCCCGACAAGGCTATTGACCTGATAGACGAAGCCGCGGCCCGCCTGCGCCTCGAAATGAACTCGATGCCCGAGGAACTCGACGAGGTGGAACGCAAGATCCGCCAGCTTGAGATCGAACGCGAGGCCATGAAACGCGAAAACGATACCCAGAAGATCAACAAGATCAACGAAGACCTGGCTAACCTCGAAGACCGCCGCAACGCCCTGCGCGCGCAGTGGGAAACCGAACGCGAACTGGTGCTCGGCCTGCAAAAATCAAAGGAGGAAATCGAGCAACTGCGCCAGGATGCCAACCGCGCCGAACGCGAAGGCAATTTCAGCCTGGTAGCCGAAATCCGCTACGGCCGCGTACCCGAAGTGCAAAAACGATTTGAAGAATATACGGCCAAGATCAAGGATATGCAAGGCCGCAGCAAATTGCTGGTGAAAGAAGACGTGGACGCCGAAGATATCGCCGAAATCGTGAGCAAGTGGACCGGCATCCCCGTGACCCGCATGCTGCAAAGCGAACGCGATAAGCTGCTGCACCTCGAAGAAGAATTGCACAAACGCGTAATCGGCCAGGAAGAAGCCGTAGAAGCCGTGGCCGACGCCATCCGCCGTAGCCGCACCGGCCTCTCCAACGAACGCCGCCCCATCGGCTCGTTCCTCTTCCTGGGTACCACCGGCGTGGGCAAAACGGAGCTGGCCAAAGCGCTGGCAGAATACCTCTTCAACGACGAAAACCTGATGACCCGCATTGATATGAGCGAATACCAGGAGCGCCACACGGTATCCCGACTGGTAGGCGCGCCTCCGGGGTATGTGGGCTACGATGAAGGCGGACAACTCACCGAAGCGGTGCGCCGCAAACCCTATTCGGTGGTGCTGCTCGATGAAATCGAAAAGGCGCACCCCGATGTCTGGAATATCCTGCTGCAGGTACTCGAAGACGGCCGCCTGACCGACAACAAGGGCCGCGTGGCTAATTTTAAGAATACGATCATTATCATGACCTCGAATATCGGCTCCGATATTATTCGCGAGAATTTCGAGCGTATGAAAGAGGAAGATAAAGACGAGGTGATCGAAAAGACGAAAAATCTGGTGTTCGAAATCCTGAAGCAAAGCGTGCGCCCCGAATTC
>JAEUUQ010000640.1 GCA_016787505.1 Saprospiraceae bacterium
TATCGGTTGTATCAGATTCAATTAAATCAATGCCGATGACATTGTAATGCCTGGCTTTTAATTGTTTTACGACCTCTTTGCCTAGTTGCCCGGAGGCGCCGGTGACAAGTACTGTTTTCATGAATGCTTATTTGAAATAAATTCCACCTATCCTATACCGTTAGCTTTCCAGCTTGATGCGCTGCGTAGTTGTGTTTGTTATTGCTCCAATTTAAGGGAAATGTGGCTATTAATACAGTGCTATGTTTGGTTTGTGACCAGAGCAGACTTTGCGCCGGTGCGACTCGTATCGGGTCTTGATACGTGAATGTCACTATAGCATAGTCGAAACGTATAATATGAGTCGAGGCTATGCGCTCCCGACGGCGTGGTGCTGCTTGTCTCTGCTATTTGGTATTTTTCGCGGAGAGTAGGGTGAGGTGTAGATAAGTTCACCCAAAAATGAATATCTTAGGAGGTGTATTTTTTTACCTAAAACACTTAGCATTATGCAAAAATACGCACTCTTCCTATTGGCCTTTGCATCGGGCTGCAGCCAGGCGCCTGGAGAACAAGTCAGCGCAGAAAAAATCTTCTGGGACTTTACAGAAAGTCTCAATGGCGCCAAAGAGCAAACTGCGCAGGGTAACCCGGGTATTTTTCAAATCACCTCCGGTGCGGAAACAGATTTTTTCATCGAACCGGGGTCGCCGCCTTACGAAAAAGCAAATGCGCCGTTGCTATTAAAACTGGTAGACAATACAAAGCCTTTTACTTTTTCATTCAAAACCACGCCCGATCATATTGTGAAATACGACGCAGGCATGGCGTTTGTATACGTCGACGACAAGCAGTGGCTTAAATTCGCCTATGAAGCCGATGAGCGAATGAATAGACGTATCGTTACGGTGAAAACTAACGGCTTTTCAGACGACAACAATCACGATGTGATCAATGCGCCCAGCGTGTATTTGAAAATTTCTTCCGATACCAAAGTGATCGGTTTTTATTATTCCCTCGACAAAGAGCTATGGCAACTGGTACGGATTTTTAAAAATGAATACCCTCCCACGCTGAAAATCGGCATCGGCGCACAATCACCGGCCGGACAAGGAAACAAAGTGATCTTTGAAGACCTGGAGCTAACCAATCAATGCGTCAAAGATTTCCGAATGGGCTTATAAGTGTCACCCTGTCACCCTGTCACCCTGTCACCCTGTCACCCTGTCACCAAAAAATTACTATCTTTATTGCCAACAAAACCCGTCGACCATGACTAACCTCTCCCGCCGTCAATGGCTGCGCACGGCCGGTATTGCTGCCGGATCACTGCCTTTGCTGGGTATCAGCGCAAAAACTTCTTCTTTTGAAGACTTTTTGAAAACGCTGCACCACCTGCCGCCCGGCGTAAGCGCCAAACTAAACGCCAACGAAAACCCCTACGGCCCGTCACAGTCCGTGCGGCAGGCCATTACCGGCGCATTCGACCGGGTGTGCCGCTATCCCTGGTCGGAAGTGGGCGAGGTACAGAAAAAGGTGGCCGCCAAAGAAGGCGTGAGCCCCGACCATATTTTGCTTACTGTGGGTTCTACGGAGGGGTTGAAAATTACGTCACTGGCGCTGGGTTTGCACGAGGGCGAAGTCATCGCCGGCTCGCCAACTTTCGAAGCCATGTTGTTTTATGCGGAGGCCTTCGGTGGCTACATCAACCGCGTGCCCAACCTGCAAGACGAAAACCTCTCGCTCGATCTCGACGAGATGGCGCGCCGCGTGACGGCCAATACCCGGCTGGTATTTGTGTGCAATCCCAATAACCCTACCGGCGGGATTTTGCCCGCTGCCAAACTCAGGGACTTCTGCGAATCAGTGTCAAAACAAACGGTGGTCTTCTCCGACGAGGCCTACTTCGACTACGTAACCGAGCCGGGGTATCCCAGTATGGTTGAACTGGTAAAAAAAGGCGCCAACGTGATTGTCTCGCGTACCTTTTCCAAAGTCTACGGCATGGCCGGCATCCGCATCGGTTATCTCGTTGCCCGGCCCGACATCATACGCCGCATCGAGGCTGTGCAGGTGGACACGCCTAATATCCTGGCCCTGAATGCCGCCAATGTCGCCCTCGATGACCAGGAATTTTACCGCCACAGCCTGCGCATGAACGCCGAAGGCAAAACACAGATTTGCCAAACACTCGACAAGCTGAAATTGCCCTATGTGCCCAGTCACGCCAATTTTGTATTTTTCAAAACCGGCCGCCCCATCGCGGAGGTGATCAAAGATATGCGGGCGCAGGGCGTAGAAGTAGGCCGCCCCTTCCCCCCGCTTACCGACTGGTGCCGGGTGAGTACGGGTAAGATGGAGGATATGGAGGTGCTGAAGAAGGGGTTGATGGAGGTGTTTTGATGTTGTGGGTTGTGAGTTGTGGGTTGTGGGTTGTGGGTTTTTTGGTTATTTTTTAAAATAAATATTTATGAAGGGTTTCGCCATATTAGTGCTCATCAGTGTGTTAACTTCATCGATTATGATTGCCCAAACGGGGGAATACGATCCGGAGGCTCGGTTGAAAGAGCTGGGCATTACCTTGCCGACGCCGTCGGCGCCGGTGGCCAACTACGTCAATGCCGTGCGGGTGGGCAACCTGTTATTCCTCGCCGGCAAAGGCCCATCAAAACCTGAAGGCGGCTATGTGACCGGCAAAGTAGGCGTTGACCTCAGCATCGAGCAGGGCTACGAAGCCGCCCACCTGACGGGCATTGCCCAGTTGGCCGTATTGAAAGCTGAATTGGGTGATTTAAAAAAGGTAAAGCGCATTGTAAAAGTCCTGGGCATGGTCAATTGCGCGCCCGACTTCGCCAACCAACCCGAAGTCATCAACGGCTATTCGGATCTCATGGTGCAGGTCTTCGGCGACCGAGGCAAACACGCCCGCTCGGCAGTAGGAATGATTGCCCTGCCCCGCCACATCGCAGTGGAAGTGGAAATGATTGTGGAAGTGGAGTAACGTACCGGCTGCTTTAGCTGCCGGAAATTGTCGTACCGTACCGGCTGCTTTAGCTGCCGGAAAACCCTGCTTAAATCATAATCTCCCTAACCAACTCTTCCTTACAATAACTGTATGGCCATAAACTCCATGTATCAATGAAGCCGGCCTTAACAGGGTTTTGCAGAATATACCGGGTTATATTTAGCCATTCTTTATCATTTCGCACAAAATGGTCATAGCTATCTTTGAACCACAATTTCCCTGAGCGTCCCAATAATTTATTAATAGAATAAGCAGATCCGCCTTTAATCAGCTGCATAATCTCATTTAATTGCACATAATGGGTAGGCGCCTCATCCGGCCACGATTCCGGCATTTCGCCCAATTGAGGCGCCATGCTGAATTGCACATGCACATGATTGGGCATAATGGTATATACTTGTAAATCGTAGTGCGTACCATCATATTGCTGCAACTTGGCAGCAACTATTTCGGCAACTTCGGGTAGTCGCAAATAACACGCGCCATACGGCTTCTTATCAAGCTGGTGATCGTATTTGCCAAAATTTCGCTTACAGGCGTCTCTTATCCGGCGCTCATAATCTACAGGAAATTCTTTTTTTAGGCGTTTGGACTCAATTTCTAATTCCTCTTTCAATGCCTTTACAATATTTTGCGGTAGCGAATCTGCGAGTCGGAAGGTGACAAAAAATGTGGCGCCCAGCGGAGCAAGATGCGGCAGGCGGTTGTGATAAATTGTTTTCATTTGCGGTTTATTTTGGTTAAAATAATTGGTGTGGGATTTTGGGGTGGGTTGATTTTTCGGCAGCTAAAGCAGCCGGTACAGTGCTGTTTGTTCTGTTTGAATCCGGCAGCTAAAGCAGCCGGTACGGTGCTACTTGTTCTTTTGAATCCGACGGCTAAGGCGGTCGGTATGACGTACGAAAGTTATGGATTTGCATTAATATGAATTACATACACAAAGCTCTTTTTCTCGTCAAGTCGCGTATATTTGTTCGTTGTCACAAACTCCTTACAGTTCATGAAAGACCTTCACGACCTCGATTGGGATACCATTTTGGATTATATCGATTCCGAACAAGCGGCCTTGCTGATCGGACCCGAAGTGATGCATTTTGACGGCCAGCCTATGAATAAAGCCTGGCGCGGGCAGATATGGGATAAATTTCGCGCTAAAATTGCCTACTATTACGAACAGGACGGCTTGTTTTTGTTTTCAAATAAAATAGCCAAAAACGATGCAGCTCGCTTTGTGCGCAAATTTGTGAACGAACGCGAACCCGAAGAAGCCGTTTATCAAAAAATAGCCCAGATCAAATTTCCGCTGGTGGTGTCTATCAACCCCGACACGTATTTGTCGGATGTAGCCCACAAATATGGCGTGCGGCATCGATTTAGTTATTTTAAAAGCCGCAGTAAAGCCACCGACGACGTAGAAGAACCCCAAAAAGAATTGCCGCTCTTTTACAACCTCTGCGGCGTAGTCAACGACGATGAGTCGATCATCCTCGATTACGAAGACCTCTTCCGGCTCATCGCTTCTTCGGTGAGCGCGCCGGGACTACCTCCCAAACTGCAAACCGCACTCGACAAGGTGCGCCTGTTTTTGTTTATCGGTTTTCAATTTGAAAACTGGCATACGCAGTTGTTACTCCGGCTGCTCTGCGGCCAGGAACAAACCGAAAAATACGCCGCAAGCCGCCAGCACGTGGACGATGATACCCGCGATTTTTTGCTGCACCAGTTTCAAATAGAATTTTTGGAAAAAGACCAATCATTTCTCGACGCCCTGCACGACAAATGCCGCTCGCGCAACCTGTTGCGCCCCCTGGCCAACCCCGCCTCCGCCGAAGAAATCGATATCATCAAGCTGATCCAGACGGGCAAGGACCTGGCGGCGCCCCTCGATGTGCTGCGTCGCCAGACCGATAATACCCCCGTTGCCCACGAGGCTACCCTGCTAATGGGGCGCTACAACAGCCTCATGGAAGAAAAAAGTAAAGGGGTGATGGATAGCCGCGATTATTTCGTAGAGTACAACCGATTGATCGATGCCATTTTGACCACCGCCCGACAAGCCGCTGCCCTATGAGTGGATCACTGTACCGATATCCCGGCGTAAAGCCGTTTGAAACCGCACAGGCCGGCCAGTTTTTTGGGCGTACCCGCGACATCAAGGACCTCTACGAGCTCATCCTGCTCGAAAAACTCGTGGTGCTTTTTGGCAAGTCGGGTTACGGCAAAAGCTCGCTGCTCAACGCGGGCATCATCCCTCTCATGTTGGATACCCGCGCCCCGGTCAACAGGCAGTTTGTGCCTTTGGTAGTGCGCATGCGCTCGTACACGCCCGGCGAAAATACCGACCCGGTAGGTATCGTGCTGGACAAACTGCGGGAATCGCTCAAATACGCCAATCCGCGCCATCCCCTGCTGAAATCCAAACCTCCGACGCTCTGGGAAGCCTTCAAAACCCAGCAGAGTTACCACGGCGCTCCCAACCGGTTTGTGATTATCTTCGACCAGTTTGAAGAGTTTTTTACCTATCCGCAAGAGCAGCAGGCGCGCTTTCGCGAGCAACTGGCAGAATTGCTGTATACCGAAATCCCCCAGTCTATCCGCGACCGCTGGGACGAACTGAGCGATGATGACAAAGAATTTCTGTCCGAGGAATTCAATGTGCGGGCGGTTATCGCCATCCGTGAAGACCGGCTGAGTTGGCTCAATAGCCTTAAAACGGAATTGCCTGCTATCCTGCACAAGCGTTTTGAGTTAAAAGGATTTACCGACGAGCAGGCCCGCGAAGCCATCGTGCAACCCGCAGCGCTACCCCAGGAAATGGGCTTTTTGTGCCATTCCTTTAACTATAGCGGCGAGGCACTGCAAACACTGATTACGGAATTAAAAAAAGGAGGCGTAGACCAACACGACTCTGCACGCAACCAGGGACGCATAGAAGCCTTCCTGCTGCAAATATGCTGCGAGAACATCGAACGGCAACTCATCGAACGCGCCAGGCGGGGAGAACGGGATGCCGAAGTTGGCCCCGAAGACCTGCCCCGGTTTGATCGCATTTACGAAGAATATTACCACAACAAAATAATGGAGTTGCCGCCGGGGGAGCGCGATGAGGCTCGCCTTCTTGTCGAGGACGAACTTGTGAGCCTCAACGAGGCTACAGGCGTCGTATTCCGCCTCAACGCCGACGGCCGCAAACTAACAGCCAAACCCGGCGTAACCGAAGCCCTGCTCAAAAAGCTGACCGACAACTTCCTGCTTCGTGCCGAACCTAATACTACGGGCGGGTTCAACTACGAAATTAGCCACGACACGCTGGTAGCGCCCGTCCTCAAAGCCCGCGAGCAAAGGATGGCCGAAGAGCGCCGCCAGGCCGCCGCCGCCGCCATCGAAGCCCGCGAACGCGAACTAGCCCACGAACGCCAACGCCGCCGCCGGGCTAATATGATTGCTGCTGCTGGCATATTGCTGGCTTTGGTAGCTACGAGCGCCTTCATTTACGCCTGGCAGGCTAACCACAAAGCGCAGCGCCTGGCACATACCAGCCAACTCGTGTCGCGCGCATTACAGCAAGCAGACAACGATGCTACAGCGGCTTTTCAGATAATCAATCAAGCCCTGGTCTTATCACCCGGCCACAGAGCCGCCCTCCAGGCACGCCATGATATATACGCCGAAAACGAGTTTTATGACCGGGTAATCAATTGTAGCGAAGTAGAAAAAGCTATTCCTTCTCCCGATGGAAGCTTACTGCTCGCAATAGCCGGCAAACAGGCTATTTTGTTCGATACAACGGGTAAGGAAATAAAGCGCTTTGACCACCCGTCCCGAGTGATTGATGCCGCTTTTTATGCCGGATCGCAACGCATACTTACCGCAGACTTTAATAGTACCGCATACCTGTGGAATATAGAAGGTCAGCCAGCGCTCCTAATTTCTTTTGATTTTGATGATCCCTTGCAAAGTATCGCTTCATCACCTGATGGTAATGTCATTGCCCTGGGCGGCGCCAACGGTTTTATCGGCTTGTATAATGCAAAAGGCGAACTGCAAAAAAGTTGGAAGCCACATGAGGGTGATATCACGGATATGGTTTTTAATGCAAAAGGTGATGAGTTATTAACAGCCTCAAAAGATAACAAGGCGCATTTATGGCGACTCGACAAATACCAACGCGTACAAACCTATTCACTGGACGACTGGATCTTAAGCGTGGATATCAGTCCGGGTGGCGATACTATATTAACCGCCGACAGAGACGGAATGGTAAGGGTATGGCGAAAAAATGGGGAGTTGCTGGCTGCCTGGGTGGCTCATAATCGCCGCATCAATAGCGCTTGTTTTTCTCCCGATGGTTTATTTATACTGACAGCCAGCGACGACCAAAAGATCAAATTATGGGACGGCTCGGGGCGCCAACAAAAAATATACCGGGGCCACGAAGGTTTTGTGTATTCCGCGGCTTTTTTACCTGACGGAAATTGTATCCTCAGTGCAGGCGAAGACCAAACGATCAAACGATGGAAAACCCATTCCAAATTGGCCGGTCACTTTTCAACAGGTACTGACCATGCTATGTCGATTATGCGCTTAACGCCAAATGGCAAATTTATCATTACAGCTGAAGGCAGCGCCATACAGGCGGTTGCCGGCAAGAATTACGATACGGAAGATAAGATGTGGGAATCCATACTGGATTTGCACAATTTTGCGCAACCTCAATCGGCATATATCTGGGATACAGCCGGAAATCTCCTCCATACGCTGAGCGGCCACGATAATTTTATAGAAGATTTAGCTGTTTCAAATGACGGCAGTCTGATTCTCACGGGAAGCAACAAATTGATATTGTGGAACATAAACGGCACTAAAAAGGAGGTGCTGAAAAGCCCGCGAGGCTCTATTTTCGCACTAGCGTTAGCCCCCGACAACCGGTTGATAGCCTTCTCGCAAGGCGATTCTACCATCGTATGCCGAACCCCGGATGGAAAGGAATTCTACCTTCGCCACCCTGGGCTGGTATCCAGCCTGTGTTTTTCGCCGGATGGCAAGCGCCTCCTCACCGGTTGTTACGACAACAACATGAGGATATGGGATATTTCCGGCAAACAACCGCATGTAACCCACACCATGATCGGTAAGGAAGGCCGCATCGAATCGGTAGCCTGGGCGCCCGACGGGCGTTATGTGGCAATGGGCGAAAGCGGATTAAAAGCGAAATTAACGATGTTTAACGCCGAGGGAAAACAAGTGTTTGAACGTATCTTTTCTGCTGAAAATAAAACCGGAGGTCGGTCGGTCAACTGCATCACTTTTTCTCCCGACAGCCGACTGGTTGCGGCCGGCGCAGAGGGTGGCGTAGTGCGTGTTTTTAACCTCTCCGGTGCAGATATTCAACGCATTGAAGACTTCAACGACGAAGCTATCAATGGCGTCGCTTTTTCTCCCGACGGTCGCTGGCTATGGGTGGGCAGCCGCGATGGGGTGGTGCGTAAATTTGGAAGGTTGGCGTATTAATCAGCCTCTTGCGCGCTGCTCGGCTAACCAAACTTTATACACCCACTCTTTATCGGTTTTTCGCGAGCAATTGACACACAAGTTGTTGATGGGATGCTCGCTCCAGGTGTAAATAAGTTCTTCGTCTGTGTATATCTCACCATTGAGCTGGTAGGCATAAATTGAACTGTAGTAGGCTGCCTGCCAATAGTGGACGCCAAAGCGCCTTTCGTATTCGATGGCTTTTGCTACGCGTTCCCCCCCATCGGGCATCCGCTCCAGATAATGGGGGCTGTAAATGGTATGTATAAACATCCAGAGGGAGGACTCAAAGTCGTTGAAAGCCATAAATTCCGTAGGCTCCGGGTCGTTTTTAACCACATTGGTACAAAAGCGGAAAGATTCGCATGCCCAGGGTTTGTTTTTTCTAATAATACCGAAATAATTGTGGGCACGGTTGCAGAGGTAAGATGTACCCCAGAAGGTCTCTCTCGAAGATTTTGCAGCAAGCGACCTCCAGTCGGCCAGATATTTGTACCCGTAATATTTGCAGGTTTCTGAAATGTCGTAGTAAAAGGCATCCTGCAATTTCACCAGCAAGTCTACCGGTACGGCTTCACCGCGAGGGTCGTAGAGGAAATAGCGGCCTGTCTCCTGAATATACCCTACCATTGTGGGGTTGTCGTGCGCTAATCGCCACAATATCATTTGCACGCTATCGCCGCGCAGGGCCTGGCTTTTGGGCGGTTCCAGTTCGTATGCGAAGGTGCGGGTAGTGGTTATCGCAATGGCAATTACGCCCAGCACAATGAGAAAAAGTGGGAAACGCGTAAGTCGTAGATTTGGTAACATGCACAAATGATTTTTATCAATAAACAGGATCGATGCCTTCCGGGTCAAGCGGTCCGCCATAATTATAGGGCGCCTCGTTGCGTATGCGCAATTCGGCAGCAGGTACGGGCAGCTGTGCCGGCGTGCCGGTTTGCAGGCCTCCCAGTGCCTCCACGTCTAAGTAGTCCTGCCGGGGCCCCAAACGCCTGCGGTCAAACCAAAGGCTCATCGGCGCTGTGCCCAGCAATTCTATGGCGCGCTCGTAAGCGATGGCCTGCTCCACGGTAGCCGCACCGGCGCCGGCGTTGAGCGGGGCCAGGTGGCCGCGGGTAGTACGGGTACCTGCATTGACAATTGCGATGGCTTCGGCGTTGCGTTGCAGGCGCAACAGCGCTTCGGCGCGTAGCAGGGCATTGTCGGTAGCCAGGAAGGCAGGCATGGGACCGCCCGAAAAGCCATCGCCGGCAAAACCGGGTTCGCTGATGTTCCGGTTGTGTTTGTAATGGGAGTAATGCCACTCGCCTCTTTCGGCGGGGAAGTTATTTACGGGCAAAAATACAAAATCCGACAATAGTCGCGTATCTGTGGAGGTAGCCATGGGGTTAGCCAGCGGTGGCTCGCCCAGGGCCCATACTTCGGGATACCGGGCCGGCTGGCTGGGGTCGAAGGCGGCTATCAACCGCTGATCTACCCTTGCCCAGAAAGGCCCCTGACCCGCCTCGGCAAATACGAAGCGCTGGTAGCTGGTCCAGAATTTGCCATCGGCCTCGGGCGAAAAATTGAAATCTATACCTTTTTCGGCATGGGTCAGCACGGCGGACCAGTCCACATCAGCTGCTTCAGCCTGGGTGCGCGGCCATTGCGCCAAAAACCGCGCTGCGTAGGAATGACAAAGTTGTTGAAACTGCTGATCTCCAAAAATGAGGCCATTGAAGTAATTGTGTACAAAATTGTCGCCAACAGCATCGGCCAGTTCGATGGCCGTTTCTAATTCCGCGACAGCGGCATCAACCATACCGGTGTATGGTGTAAAGGGGATCTGCGCCGCCAGGTCGGTATCGGTGTCAGCCAACAGGGATTTGTCGAAGATAAGCCCGAGATACCCCCAACTCACTCCCCGCAGAAAGTGCGCAGCGGCGCGCACCGCATCATCTTGTGGGCCGCCATTGTCGATAGATACGCCGCGGTCGAGTGCCGCCAGGACGTCGTTGGCGCTGGAGACGGCCGACAAGCAACCGTACCAGGGGTCTTCAGCGACTTGCCGGTAGTCGGGCTCTTCGGTGCTGCGGTTGTTGTAGGGCGCGCGGGGTTCTTCACCCAAACGCTGCGCCCCAAAATTGCCCCACGACATGCCGTAGGCATCGGCGCTTACGGATAGCGCTATTACAGGGTGTTCTCCATGAACAGCCTGCCACCAACTCACGTACCCACCACCCAATACGGAAATGAGGTCGGCGCCGCTCGACAACACGAGTTCCCTGTCGGGATTGTTGTCGTTGTCGGTTTCGAGGCCTTTGCATCCGGCAGTCAGAATCAGTACGAGGCCGGTAATATAGGTCAATGCTTTGCGCATAATTGTTTTGTTAAAATGTAAGTTGAAGGCTAAAAGTGTACGTGCGCGCCAATGGATAGTTGAACGCATCCACAGCAAACAGGCTGGGGTCGCCGCCGGGTGTGCGCGTGTCGCTACCCCGCTCGTCCTGGTAGCGGTTGGTCAGCAGGTTTTCGTCGCGGGGGGCAGCGCTCACGTCGGGGTGAAAACCCGAGTAATCCGTCCAGGTCATCAGGTTTCTGCCGGTGAGGCTGAGGCGCATGCCTTTGACGAAATTGCGGAACAAGCCCTGGCGGAAGGTATACGACAGCGAAGCTTCGCGCAGCATCACAAAAGAACCGTCTTCTACAAAATGGTTATTGGCCACCAACACGTTGTACAGGCCATTGCTGCCAAAAAAGCCGCCGGCGACACCAGGGTAATTGCTTACGTCGGCGTGGCGCTGGTCGCGGTACAGCCAGTGTTTGGTCATGTTGTAAATATCGCCACCCTTTTTCCAGTCTACAAGCGCGTATAATTCCAGGCCTTTAAACCCGATCACATGGGAAAAACCCATCCGGAAATCGGGGTTGATATCGCCGATGACCTGTACGAGGGGGTTGCCGTTGGCATCGCGCAGTTTGTAGGGCAACTCATCTGGGGCGCCGATGGCGTCTTTGTGTACGACATAACCCACGTCATTGATCGTATAATCGCCGGGGTCAATGCCTTCCTGGTCTTCCAGTTGGTCGAGGCTGGTGGCAAATACTTCGCCCACCATCGCGCCGAGTGAAGCGCCCTCTTCGATCAGGAACAGGGAAGATTGCTGGATACCCGGCCCGGTGGTATACGAGGGCACGTCAAGTTGGCTGATCGTTTGCTTGACGCGATCAAAAGTGGCGGTCAGTTCCCAGCGAAAATCGGGTATTTTAATGCGAAATAGTTTTTTGAAATCGGTAGTCAGCGCGGCTTCGTATACTTCGGCTTCTACTGTGCCGGCATTGCGCCATTGGCCCGCAAAGCCGGAAGCGCCCGAGAGCGGGGTGAGTAGTATCTGGTCTTCTGTAGTAATCTGCACGTAGCTCGCGTCGAGGTCGAAGGCGCGCAGGAAGGTAATATGCCCGCCCACTTCCATTTCTCTGGAAAGAGAGGGGCGCAAGGCGTCGTTGCCGAGCGTATTTTTCACTAGCACGCCGTTGAGGAGTTCAAAGGTTTCAAACCGCTGCTCAAAGGCGGGGCGGATACCCGATGTACCGGTAGAAGCGCGAAGTTTGAGTTCCTGGATGCCGCGTATTTTGAGGTCTTGAGTAATGCGGTAGGCGCCGCTGGCGCGGTAGTAGTTGGCCCAGCGCTGATCGGGGCCGAACAGGGAAGAGCCTTCCCGCCGCCATAACCCGCTGAAGATGTATTTTTGTTTGTAATCGGCGTCGGCCACCAGGAAGCCGCTGTATGCCACCACCTCTTGCGACTCGGAGGCGATAAACACGTTGCTGCGGGCATTGTCGAGCGAGCGAAGGCCCGCCACGGCCAGGTTTTCGCCGATGCCTTCGTTGTATTGCGCCGTGAGGTCTTCATACAGCAAAATACCACTGACGGCAATATTGAACCCGGAAAACGACTTGCGCACGGTGGCATTGAATCGCGAGATCAGCGAATTGGCGGTGCGCAGGCTGCGCTGTATGCCCCCGCCTGCGCTGTTTTGCACGCCGTAGGTAGCCAGCGGGCCGAACAGCCCCGGTACGTTAATACTTAGGTACCCCTTGTCGACAAAATGCTCGTATTGATTGGTCGAGCGGTCGAGGGCGGCCTGGTAGGCCAGCGTTAGCCAGGAAGCCGGGAAGTACTGCACCCCCACGCTACCCAGCAGTCGGCTACGGTTGACGCGCTGCCGGGAATGGGCGCGGTCGTATAGCGGATTGGTGGTGCTGAGTCCGGTGTTATCGATATCCCAGTCAAACGGCGAGCGGTCTTCTTCGTTAAACGCGTCGAGGTCGAATATAGGCGTGAGAAATAAC
>JAEUUQ010000109.1 GCA_016787505.1 Saprospiraceae bacterium
AAGCGGCGCGAAGCGCGCTCATTTTTCTACCAGGTGTCGCGAGAAGCGCTCGCCATACTTGTGGAGCAGGTCTCTTTGGATGGCTTTCCATCCTAAAGCGTTCCTTTTCCAGGACTGCTCGTTGTGCATCAGGCACAGGTAGATCTGTTTGAGCAATGCGGTATCCGAGACCCAGGCGGCTTTGCCCTTAATGAGCTTGCGAATGATACGATGCAAGGCTTCCACCGGGTTGGTCGTATAGATCATTCGGCGCAAATCTTTGGAGTAATCCATAAAGGCCATCAGCTCTTCCCAGTCCGCTTGCCAGCTGTCAATCAGGCGGCTGTATTTACTGCCCCAGGTCACGGCAAAGGCTTCCATCGCGCTTGTGGCCCCTTCCCTGGAAACAGCTGTATAGACGGTACGTAAATCCTTGCGTAGGGCTTTGATGTCTTTGTCATCGACAAAACGAGTCGAACTACGCACTTTATGTACGATACACTTCTGGATAACAGCCAGCGGATAAACCTCACAGATCGCTTCGCTAAAACCCGATAAATCATCGGTGCAAAAGATCAAAACGTCTTCTACACCCCGTGCCCGCATATCCTCCAAGACCAGGCCCCATCGGCTGGCACCCTCATTTTCATTGATGTACAAGCCTAATAAGTCGCGCCGGCCCTCCCCATCGATTCCGTATACCGTGTAGAAAGCCCGGCTGGCGTAACGCCCTTCGTGCCGTACTTTAAAATGCACCGCATCCAGGTATACGATCGCATACAAGGAACGTAAAGGTCGCGTGCGCCAGGCCTGGATCTCGGGAAGCACCTGGTCGGTAATGGCCGAGATCTTGCCCGCCGATATCGACAAGCCGTAAAGCTTCGCCAACAGCCGCCGGACATCCTCCACTGAATTGCCCTGGGCGTATAAAGCGATGATCTGTTCGTCCACCCCACTCGACAGCTCGCGTTGTCGCTTTCCAACCAGATCCGGCTCAAAGTCCGCATTGCGGTCCCGCGGCGTCCGAATCGATAATGGTCCAGCCGCTGATAGAAGCTGCTTTGACGTATAGCCGTTACGTTTGTTCTCCCGGTTCGAGGCCTGTTCTTCATCCAGAAAATCCTCCACTTCGCCTTCCAGCATCTTGTTGACCAGCGACTGTAACAGCTCGCTGAATACCCCGCCTTCGCTAAGCAGTGGCTGCTTCGAATACAGGTGCGATACCATCCGATCACGTAACTCAGCGTCCGGGATCAACTCCGCCAGTGTGTCTTTTTTCTTTTTCCTTGCCATTCTTTTTTGTTTACCGCGTTAAGATAATCAGACACACTTTAATGAACACTCTCCATTAACTAATTAGCAAATCAGCATCCCGACCTCCTTCCAGTCGGTACGGGACTCCCTTCGGTCGCATTAGCACATTAACTAATCAGCACATTAGCACATTATAATTATATTCGCATTAAATCCCATCATTTCATGCGAACAGGTACATTCAACAATCATTTCAGCGTGCATGCCATAGCAGGCACCCATGTTATTACATTGGCTATGGATGCCAGGGAAGAAGCTACTGCAAACCTGCTCGGCTTTGCTTTTTTCAGAAAGAAGTTTGACAAAAAAGGGAAATTTCTGGAAGAAGCCTGGATGGAGGGATACAAACCTTTTGAAGCCGTAGTACCCGACCCACAGCCGGGCGTCAGATATCCCACCAATCTCCACCCCATACAATCATTCGTGTGGGCGGATTTTGCCGTGAGCCAGGACCGGAAATACGAATACCAGGTATTTCCGGTCACCGGCACACCTGCCCAACCGCAACTTCAGGCGCCGCTGATTATCACGGTGAGTCCAGAGCCCTACAAACATAAACTACACGAAATATACTTCAACCGCGCCGTAGCAGCGTCGCAGGCTTATGTAGAGCGATTTCACAATATCAGACCCAACGCAAAATCGCTTACTGCCGAGCAACAAAAAGAGCGCTACGACTGGTTGTCCAGGGGATTGTATGAAGCGGTTATTGCTTTTATCGAACAGGCCAAAGACAAGCGATTTGGGCTGCGCGTAGCGATGTACGAGCTCGATTTTCCCGAAATTCCGGTATTATTCAAACAGGCGCTCGACAGGGGCGCCGATGTGCAAATCGTATACGAATCACGCGGCCACGATAGCCAGACCAAGCAAAACCAAGCCTCGCTGAAAGCCGCCGGCTTCAAGCTCAACGATAGAAAAATCACCTATGCCCGTGAAAATACGGATGGTATTCCCCACAACAAGTTTATGGTTTTATTAAAAGACGATAAACCCGTCATGGTGTGGACCGGCAGCACCAACTTGTCGGAAGGCGGTATATTCGGGCATTCCAATGTAGGTCATTGTATCAAGGACAAAACGCTTGCCGCTTCTTTTCTTCAGTACTGGGATTTGCTCAAAGAAGACCCCAAGATAGGCGCGCTGGCCACACAAGTCAGCGCTATCTGGCCCGATGTGACTCTCGATACATTGCCCCAAAACAAAATGACCCCCATTTTTAGTCCGCGTAAAGGCCTGAAAATGCTCGATTTCTATGCGGAAGTATTTGGCGCCGCCGAAAATCTGGTAGCAATTACCCTGCCGTTTAATCTGGATGATCGTTTTATAAAAAAAATTGACGAGGTCTCCCCTGCCGTCAGGTATATCATGCTCAACAGCGGCAAATCCAACGAAGAAGTAGCCCAAAAATACAGCGCCGATCCTGATGTGATTGCCACCGCAGGCAGCAAAATGAATAATAATTTCGGCCAATGGCTCAATGAAATTCATACCGGCTTCAACGGCTCAAATGCCCAGTATATCCATACCAAATTTTTGCTTAAAGACCCATTAGGCCCCGAGCCTATAGTGATTACCGGCTCGGCTAATTTCAGCGAACCCTCTACCAACAAAAACGACGAAAACATGGTGATCATCCCCTGTAGCAACAAACCCGGCCAAACCAGGGTACAGGATATCTACCTGGGCGAGTTTTTCAGGCTGTTCGACCACCTCTATTTCCGTTTTCTTTCCAGCAAAGACACCTCTACCGACGCGGAGAAGCAAAAAAGAAGGTTTCTCAAACCTCGCCCACAAGATTGGGTCAGCGGCTATTTTAAAGCCGGCACCGACCGGTTGAAGCGGAGGAAAAATTTTAGTTTTGGGTTTGGGGAGGAGGTTTAGCGCCTTTGGCGGGTTTAGCGTTAGTGTTTAGCGATTGGGTTTAGCTAAACTGCCGAAGGCACTAAACTGCCGTAGGCACATCATCCTTATCCTCCACAAAAAGAACGCTGATGGCGGCCAAAAGCATAAATACTCCTGCCATAACAATGGCCCAAATGGCCTTATCATTATACAGCGAATGCACTATCGGCCCGTTAAAAATGCCATTAACAATTTGGGGGAAAGTGATAAAGAAATTAAAAATCCCCATATACACGCCCATCTTCTTCAGCGGGATAGAACCTGCGAGAATAGCATAAGGCATAGCCAGGATGCTGGCCCAGGCAATACCCACGCCCACCATTGACAAATTGAGCGCCCACTTCATCGAGGGATCGTTGATCAACCAAATAGACATGAGGCCCAGGCCGCCTGCAATCAGACAAGCGGCATGCGTGCGTTTGCGGCCCAATTTGTGGGCAATAAACGGCAATAAAAGCGCAAAAGCCGCGGATACCAGGTTGTACACCCCAAAAATTACGCCCACATAATTACCTGCTTCGTTAAAAGCGGCAGAGCTGCGGTCGTCTTTGGGCAAATCCCATACGTGCTGGGCAAGTGCCGGCGTGGTAAACACCCACATGGAAAATAGCGCAAACCACGAAAAAAACTGCACCAGGCCCAATTGAAGCATCGTGCGGGGCATGCGGGCAAAATCGGTAAAGATCGCTAAGATGCTTTCGTGTTCGTGGCTTACTTCCTCGCCGGCATACTGAGCCTGTTCCTCAGGAGAGTATTCGCGGGTTCGAATGACGGTCCACAAAATAGCGCCCACCAGGGTCGCCGCACCGATGATAAACGACAAAATCAGGTTGTAGGGCACCACCCCGGGATCGGCTTGGCTTTCGATATTAAAAAAGTTGGCCAGCACATAAGGCAGCCAGGAGCCTATCACCGCGCCGATGCCGATGAGCATAGTCTGCACCGAAAACCCCAGCGTACGCTGATCGCTGGGCAGCTTGTCGGCCACCAAAGCCCTGAAAGGCTCCATCGCCACATTAAACGAAGCATCCATGATCATCAACATACCCGCGCCAATCCACAATGCCGGCATGTAGGCGGTAAACGAAGAAGAATTGGGCATCAAAATAAGCCCGATAGCAGCCAGGATAGCCCCGGTAAGGAAATAAGGCCGGCGTCGGCCCAGGCGATTCCAGGTGCGGTCGCTGTAATGGCCTATGATAGGCTGCACAATCATGCCGGTGATGGGCGCTACCAGCCAAAACCAGGAGAGATGGTGCACATCGGCGCCATAGGTCTGTAATATACGGCTCGCGTTGGCATTTTGCAGGGCGAAGCCCATCTGTATGCCCAAAAAGCCGAAGCTCATGTTCCAGATCTCCCAGAAGCTTAGCTGAGGTTTCGATTTTGGCTGGTT
Source organism: Saprospiraceae bacterium (assembly GCA_016787505.1). Taxonomy (GTDB): domain Bacteria; phylum Bacteroidota; class Bacteroidia; order Chitinophagales; family Saprospiraceae; genus JABWBR01. The sequence continues at coordinate 4,595 of JAEUUQ010000109.1, forward strand.
GGTACGGGTTTGGATGCTCATATTTCGGATTTCGGATTTCGGATTTCGGAATTTAATTCAGTTCTAAGACCAAATATTCCCATGCTTTCAGTTCAAAAGACTGGGTGGAAGAAGCCAATTTGACAGATTTTTGGGCAAACAAATCGGTATAATCGCCTGCAACGGGGGTGGCATCGAGTGAAACGGACTTTGGTTTGTTGCTCAAATTGAGGACGACTACTACCCGCTGACCGTCTTTATCCCGATAATAAGCAAACACCGACTTATCTTGAGAGGAAGGCAGGCGCTGTAATTTGCCGCCGGCAGGACCGTTCCAAATGGCTTTGTTTCGATGCTTGAGATCGAGCAAAGTGGTATAAAAAGGCGCTTTTTCATAATCACCCCAGGATATGGTATCTTTTTCAAAAAATGCCAGTCGCTTGTTAAAGGCAGATTCCTGGCCGCTGTAAATAAGCGGCATCCCGTCAAAAGTAAAGGCCAGCACGGCCAGCGCGTCTACGGCATCCCCCATGCGTTCGTATTCGGTGCCGTTCCACGAATTTTCGTCGTGGTTGGTGATGAAGTGCATGTGGTAGCCTTTGGTAAAGGTTTTCCGGTCACTTTTCAGCCATTCCATAATATCGTTTGCACCGGCCTTTCCCGCAGCAATTTCGTTCATTAAATGGTGGAAGCTCCAGCCGTATGACATCGCAAAATTGTCGCTATTGCGATGAGGGGCGTGTTCGGCTTCAGCCAGCATAAACAAAGCCGGGTTTGCATGTCTAAGCACAGGCACAGCTTGTTGCCAGTAATCATCGGGCACTTCGCCGGCCACGTCGCAGCGGTAGCCGTCAACCCCGACTTCTTTCAGCCAATACAGAAAAGCCTCGGTCATCGCCTGCCGCATGGCTTTGTTGTCGTAATTCAGGTCGGCCACGTCGGTCCAGCCCCAGGATTTGCCCGTCTTTGGATCGATGGGGTCGACTACGTTACCTGATTTATCCTGGGTGTAATAATCCGGGTGCTGGGTGATCCAGGGATGGTCCCAACCCGTGTGATTGGGCACCCAATCGAGTATGACCTTCATACCCAATTGATGTATGGTGTCTACGAGGGATTTAAAATCTTCGAGCGTGCCGTAGTTGGGGTTTACGGCGGTATAATCGGCCACGGCATAATAGCTGCCCAAAGTACCTTTCCGCTTGGCTTCGCTGATGGGGAAAACGGGCATCAGCCATAAAATATCAACCCCCATTTGCTTTAGGCGAGGCAGGTGCGTAGCAAAAGCATTGAAGGTGCCTTCCGGCGTGTATTGCCTGATGTTTACTTCGTAAATATTGGCATTGGCTGCCCAGTCGGGACAAGCCAAACACGCCGTAGTAGTCGTAGGATCTTCATAAGGCGTTGCCGCCGCATCGGGCGACTTTTTGCAGGATGATACTACAACAAGGACTATCACGACGAGAAACAAAAAAAGGGTTATTGTGCGCATAATTTCTTGAATACTTGAAGATTGATATTGGATGTTTGATGTCTAATGTTTGATGTTGAATGTTTGATTATTAATTTTTTATAAATTAAATATTATCATCCAACATTCAACATCCAACATTAAACATTAAAAATCACTCCCGTCCAAACTGCTTCCGAGTAGGCCGGGTAAACAGATTGATCGTTTTAATAATCATACTGCTCTGGTTGTAGGTATCGGTACCGACCCACGACATAGCGTCGTCGGTATGGCCCTGGATTTCGAATTCGCTGTCGTGGTCGTCGATTTCGGCGTCGAGTTTGATGCGCAATTTGTCTTTCACGGTACGAAGCGACCAGGTACCGCGGCATACCAGGGTTTCCCATTGGCCGTATTCAAAGGTGCCGTCGGGTTTGAACTGAAACCAACGCCCCTCCATGGCGCGGCCCAATTCCGGATTTTCGCCATAGATACAAAATTCCCATACCCAATAGTGTTTGAGGAGTAGTTCAGTTTCAATAGAGGCCGGAGGAGGTTGTGCCGGGGCGGCCTTACCTTTACCGCAACCTTCGAAGGTAGCCTCATTAGAAACTGTATTGGAAGTAGTTCCGCCTTGTTTTTGATTACAGGCCGTTGTAAGTAAACCTGCGAGCGCAAAAGTGATCCACCAGGTGGTTTTCATAAATAAAGAAGGCTGTTTTTTGAATAATAAAAAAACAGCCTCAAGATATAAAGAAAGTTTAATTACGCCAGTTCGAATTGCATTCTGGCCAGGGTATTATAGATACCGTCTTCCAGCGCCGACAATTCCTCATGGGTGCCTTGCTCTACCACCATGCCGTTGTCAATCACATAGATGCAATCCACATCGCGGATAGTAGCAAGGCGGTGGGCGATAATAATGGATGTACGGTTTTCCATGAGTTTGCTAAGCGCATCCTGCACGGCTTTTTCCGACTCTGCATCGAGCGAAGAGGTAGCCTCATCGAGCAACAGGATAGCGGGGTCTTTCAGGATAGCCCGGGCGATGGCAATGCGCTGGCGCTGTCCGCCCGAAAGCTTGACGCCCCTTTCGCCCACGAGCGTATCGAGGCCGTCGGGGAAAGATTGTATAAAATCCCAGGCATTGGCATTGCGAGCAGCGGTAATAATATCTTCCTCCGAGGCGCCGGGGCGGCCATAGCTGATATTTTCGCGTATCGTGCCGCCAAAAAGCAGCACTTCCTGCGGCACGATGGCCAGGTTTTTGCGATATACGCTAAGATCATAAGAATAAATCGAGCGTCCGTCCACCTTGATATCGCCGTCAGTGGCTTTGTAAAACTGTTGCAGCAACTGTACAATCGTAGATTTGCCTGCGCCGCTGGCGCCAACCAGCGCTACTTTTTTGCCGGCGGGAATCGACAGACTGATGCCTTTTAATACGGTTACATCGGGTCGCGAAGGATAAGAAAAGTGCACATCTTCGTAAGTTATATTGCCCTCAAAACGCTCCTCGGGAAGTAGTTGCGCATCGCGAAGTTCTACTTCCGAAGGCTGGTTGAGGATTTCCTGTACGCGCTCCGTAGCGCCGACAGCCGAGACGATTTCGGTGTAAAAATTACCCAAACTGGCAATAGCGCCGCCGATGATTCCCGTAAATACCACAAAATCGACCAGATCGCCTTTGAGCATATCGCCGGTTTGCACCATCAAAGCCGCGCGCCACATGATAAAAAACAAAGCGCCGAACATAACGAAAATGATAAAAGCCGAAAACAAACCGCGCATATGGGCTGCTTTTAGCGAAAGTGTGACGGCTTCTTTGAGGCTTTTGCCGTAGCGCTGCACCTCGAACCATTCGTTGGTATAGGCCTTTACGGTATGTATCGTCTGCATGGTTTCTTCCACCACCACATTGGTCTGCGCGAGTTGGTCCTGTCGCTGTTTCATGAGTTTCCGGATGTATTTACCGAAAAACATAGCCAGTACCACCACCACAGGGAAAGTAGCCAGCATAGTTAGCGCCAGGCGGGGCATAGTAATTACGATGATGCCGATACCGCCCACCAGGATAATGAGTTGGCGTATAAACTCCGCCAATGTCCACGAAAAAATATTCTGCACCTGGGTCACATCGTTGGTGATACGGCTGGTGAGCTCGCCTACCCTGTGCGCTTCGAGATACGGAATGCCCAGCGTGACCATCTTGTGGTACAAATCGGAGCGCATGAGAGCCATACTTTTTTCACTCACCAATGCAAAAAGCTGCACGCGGAAATATGACATTACACTCTGGACGGCCAGCAAGAGCAACAGAAACAAAAATAACTGATTGATCGTGAGCGGATAACGCCCCTCTCCCGAAATCACGTTAAATAATTCGCCCGGCACCTTCATAATCAGCAAAAAAAGCAAACTGCCGGCGCCCAGGAAAAACATGCCGATGATAAAAGCCCACTTGTAAGGCAATACGTACTTGAATATGATTAATGACTGACGCAGCTTTTCCCAACTCAGGGTAACAGGCTGCTTTTCCTTATCGTTATTGTTCGTTCTCAAACTCATGATGGTGGTGTGATATGCTTATTCCATTTCCAAACACCTCGAAAGGAATTATGGTTATGATTTACCAAAATATTTTGCGCAAGAAGACATGAACGATTCGCTTCCCCCTGGCGCCCTTTGTGTGAGAAACAAACCCAAATAGTAACAAAAGAAATATGTAGGCGGATACAAAATAAAACCTTCGGTCTCTAACGTTATAGCGAGCGAAATTGATTTCTTTGTGCGCTTAACAAGTCATCCTAAAATTATTTCAACACACTTACTATGAAAAAATCCGCACTATTCCTGGTACTGATGCTGTCCGGCCTGGCTATACAGGCACAGAGAGGCCCCGCAAAAAGCTTTGAGTTGGGGCTCATGGGCGGTTTATCGTTGTACAGCGGCGACCTATCCCCCAAAGAACTGGGCTTGTACTTTCAGGAGCTAAACCCCGCTATCAGCGTTTTTGGGCGATATAACCTGGGCAAACACCTTTCGCTAAGGCTAGGCGCTACTTTTACCAAAGCTACCGGCGACGACATGCGCGGCGGTTTTGAAATGCGCGGCCTTAATTTCCGCACCAATATTTCAGAAGTTGCGTTTACCGGCGAATACAACATCTTCACGCTGGGTAATCCCAAAGGCTTTCACGTGGCGCCCTACCTGTTTGCGGGGGTCGGCGTGTATCACTTCAACCCGCAAGGCAATCTGGACGGCGCCTGGGTAGACCTTCAACCGCTGGGTACAGAGGGGCAGGGTCTACCCGGCTACGAAAAGCCCTATACGCTCACACAGCTCAACGTACCTTTCGGCGCCGGCCTCAAATTTTACGTCAACAACAAAATTACTATAGGTGTGGAAATGGGCGGCCGCAAGCTATTTACCGACCACCTCGACGACGTAAGCTATGTGGAGGTAAATTATCTCGACATCCTGGAAGGCAACGGCTCCTTGGCAGCTCGCTTTAGCAATCCTACGATTACCGAACCCTCTGCCGAAAACGTGGTGTATCGCCGCGGCGGCGATTTCCTCGACTGGTTTTATGTAGGCGGCCTCACGCTGTCGTTCCGCCTGGGCGAAAATGCAGGGCCTTCGGGCAGGGGCATCGGGTGTCCGACGTTTTGACTTTGCGACTGTACGACTTTACGACTGTATGACTGTACGACTTTGCGACTTCGTCAATGCGATTAATTTCAGGACTTAGTGGTACTTTGTGCCCTTAGAGCCTTTGTGGTAAAATCCCCAGTCTGAAATCCGCAATCCGAAATCCGCAATCCGAAATCATGGAAGAGCGCTTGTACAACAGAGAACTGAGTTGGTTGTCATTTAATCACCGCGTATTACAGGAAGCCCAAAACCCCGAAGTGCCGCTATACGAGCGGCTAAAATTCCTGGCTATATACAGCTCTAACCTCGACGAGTTTTTTCGTGTGCGCGTAGCCGCTTTGAGAAGCTTCAGGGCATTGGGCAAAAGTACGCGCAAAGCGCTGGACGAAGAGAAGATCAAAAAAACGCTTCGCACGATACGCCACACTGTGGAAGCGCAACAGGAGTTGTTCGGGCGCATTTTCAGGGAAACCTTATTACCCGAACTTCAACAACACGGCATTTTTCTGCTTAACGCGCGGCTGCTAAGTCCCGGACAGCAGGATTTTATAGAAAATTATTTTAAAAAAGAAATACTCCCCCACCTGCAAATCCACTGGGTGCAAGGCGAAGCCGGGCTCCCTTTTTTGCAAAACAGGGCTTTGTATTTTATTGTAAAAGACGCCGATAGCGAGCGATTTGCGCTGGTCAATATTCCCAGCGGTCCCTTACCCCGCTTTATCGAACTGCCCAGCCTGGAAGGTCGCCACGATATCCTATTTATCGATGACGCCATCCGCTTTAACCTGCCCAACCTACTGGGAATCAACATAGAAGGCGCTTACTCCATCAAATTATCCCGCAACGCCGATCTGCCCATCGACGACGAATACAGCGGCGATCTACTGGAAAAAATCAAAAAAGGCCTGGAAAAACGCCACGTAGGCCCCCCTACCCGCTTGTTATACGACCGCGCGATGCCGGATTCCTTGCTCGAACAGCTCAAGGCCCTGCTCGAACTAAACAAAAACGACCTTATCCCCGGCGCGGCCTACCACAACTTCAGCGACTTTTTCGATTTCCCCAATCCTTCGTCCGATGCTTCGCTGGTATATCCGCCCATGCCGCCGCTGCCGCATCCTGTGCTGGAGCAGGCAAAATCGCTGCTGGACTGCATGAAAGCCGGCGACAACGTACTGCACTACCCTTATCACAAGTTTGACTACGTCATCCGCCTCATCCGGGAAGCGGCCGAAGACCCGCAGGTGAGTTTCCTCAAAATCACCGTTTACCGCGCAGCTTCGCGATCTGCCGTTGTAGATGCTTTGCAGTACGCCCTGTCGAAAGGCAAAAAAGTCACCGTCTTCATCGAAGCTAAAGCGCGTTTCGACGAAGAGGCCAACCTGCAGTGGGGCGAGCAACTCGCTGCCTCCGGCGCCGACGTACACTACAGCTATCCGGGTATCAAAGTCCACGCCAAAATACTGCTTATAGGCCGCCAGGAAGACGGCGTCATCAGGCACTACGCCTACCTGAGCACTGGCAACTTCAACGAAAAAACCTCCCGCATCTACGCCGACCACGCCCTGCTCAGCGCCGACCCGCGGCTGGCCGACGAAGCCGCCCGCGTCTTCGACCTGCTCGAGCGCAAGATCATCCTGCCCGACTGCAAAAACCTACTCGTAGCGCCTTTTACCCTCAAAGACAAGCTAAAAGACCTCATCGACAAAGAAATCGCCAACGCCAAAGCCGGTCTGCCCGCCTACATCCTGCTCAAACTCAATAGCCTGGAAGAGCCAGCCATGGTAGAAAAGCTCTACGAAGCCGGCCAGGCGGGTGTACGCATAAAGCTCATCATCAGGGGTATCTGCTGCCTCAAACCCGGCGTACCCGGCCTGAGCGACAACATCGAAGCCATCAGCATCGTCGACCGCTTCCTCGAACACGCCCGCATCTACCTCTTCGCCAACGGCGGCGACGAGCGCCTGTACATCGCCTCCGCCGACTGGATGAAGCGCAACCTGCACCGGCGTATCGAGGTGGCCATCCCCATCTACGATGTGGAAGTCTTCCGCCAAATCAAGCATATTTTCGAGCTGCAATGGCAGGATAATTCCCGCGCCCGCGTGCTGAATGCGGAGCAGGATAATCCGATGGTGGCGCCGGCTCCTGGAGCTGCGCGGGTGAGGGCGCAGGAGGAGATTTATGGTTTTCTGAAGGGTTTAGTGCATTCGCAGTTTAGCGATTGGGTTTAGCGTTAGGGTTTAGTTATTCCACGGTCATCGCTGACTTTGCGAGGGAGCGATTTTTGCGACTTTGGGACTTTGCGACTAATATCGCCAACTTATTAACCTCGGAGTTTCGGAGTTCACACAGAGTTACGGAGTCAAAAATATAGTTCAGGAACTCCGTGAAAACTCGGTGTACATCAGGAAATACCTTAATTTTACTTTCAGAGATAAAAGATTATTTATAGCTCGCACCGCCAAGTTTTGGGCATGACCTAAGCTCGGGGGCGAGCTATAATACCGCAAAGCCGGAAAAGTTATGCTCATAACTTGACGGTGTGCGGTATAACTCGTATTGAATTAGAAGATTTGCTTTCAGAGCGACCAGGCCCGAAAAGTCATGGAAACCTTTCGATAAATACGCCGACCGGGGTATTGAAAACATCGAGAAGATTCAAATTCTGACTGTTCCGCCCATCAATGAATTTGGCTCTGTAACCGAAATCATCAAAGCATTTGGCAGTCGGGAGGAATACGAAAGAGCCATCAAAGAATTGGAAAACGAATTGTACAAGGTTGCTTAATTTTTTTGGGACAATAGGAACTTTAGCGCCTATATATAAGTCCCATGCGTCCCAAAAGTCTCATTAAACATGGAAGAAAAACAAAACACCAGCGAAGGCTTCATACCAAAACACGGTGGTTACCGCAATCTGATAACCTTTCAGAAAGCAGAAATCATCTATGATGGTACTATCTATTTCACTAATAGGGCATTTAACAAGTATGACCGCACCATTGGCCAAATGGTGCAGGCAGCCAGAAGCGGCAAACAAAATATAGCTGAGGCAAGCATGGCTTCGGCTACATCAAAAGAAGCGGAAATTAAACTTACAAATGTAGCCAGGGCTTCTCTGGAGGAATTAAAAATTGATTTTGAGGATTTTTTAAGGATTAATAAGTACGAAATATGGACCAAAGAGCACAGATATACTCAACGGTTCAGAGAATTAAACAGAACCCCAAATGCAACCTACGAAACCTACCAAAAAGCAATTGAGCACGAGCGACTTGAAATTTGTGCTAATTCAATGATTTGTCTGATCAACATTGTGAGCTATTTACTGGCGCAACAAATCAAATCATTGGAAAAAGCATTTTTGGACGAAGGCGGCCTGAGAGAAAGAATGACAAAAGCCAGAATTAACAAACGAAATCAGTTCAAGCCGTAAAACTCGATGAGCAACATAGCAGGCGTAATAAAATCCATCAGAGATATTTTCCGCAAAGACCCGGGCCTGAGCGGATGGGCAAAAGACAGATCAAAAATCATTAACAGCCACATTATGAAAACAATAATCCTCACAATAGCATGTATTTTTTCTCTAACCCAAATTTTCGGCCAGGCAGAAAAAGCGAAACTTAAAATCACACATCTGACAGGTGATTTTTATATTTATACCACTTACAATACCTATCAGGAAAGTCAAGTGCCCGCAAACGGGATGTATCTCGTCACTGATAATGGCGTTGTTATGTTTGACACGCCCTGGGATACCACACAATTTCAACCCTTACTGGACAGCATAAAATTCAGGCATAATAAAATCGTGGTAATGAGCATGGCCACCCATTGGCATAGCGACAAAACGGCAGGACTGGAATATTATAGGCAACAGGGTATCAAAACCTATACTACTATCCTTACTGATGAATTTAGCAAAAAGAACAACCATAAAAGGGCTGAGTTTTTAATGAAAAATGATACGGTGTTTAATATCGGACAATATGCTTTTGAAACTTATTACCCCGGAGAAGGACATACCGCAGATAATATTGTAATCTGGTTTGAAAAAGAAAAAATCCTTTATGGGGGATGCCTGATAAAAGGTGTTGATGACAAAAATTTAGGTAACTTGAGTGATGCCAATGTAACAGAATACACCTCTACGCTGAAAAATGTGCAGAAAAAATGCCGGAAACCAAAGTTTATTATCATTGCACATAGCGATTGGAAAAACACAAATTCATTGAAACATTCTTTGATGATGGCAAAAGAGCTTAGAAAGAAAAACCAGCACTAGATGCCGGAAAGGGCTGAATTAATTAGAGCTTATTTGGACATTCGTCAATTGGCTACAAGCGGCTAAGTAGGTAGTAGGTTGTAGGTTGTAGGTTGTAGGTTGTAGGTTCCAAAAAGCTAAATTTGTTGAATAAAATATGATTAAAAAATGCGCTTAAAATCTATATACTCACTCATTTGCTTTTTTCTTGCCTTAAGCTTTCAGGCGAATGCCCAGGGTTTCCTGAAAACCGACGGAAAGGTTATCGTTAACGATAGCGGCGATACGATTCTCCTCAGAGGGATGGGGCTTGGTGGGTGGATGCTGCAAGAAGGCTATATGTTGCAAACCGCAAGTTTCGCCAATGCCCAATACCAAATCAGGGGGAAAATCGAGGAACTGATAGGCGCATCGGATACGGACCTTTTTTATGATGCCTGGCTGGCCAATCACGTCCGGAAAATTGACATCGATTCCCTGGCTGCCTGGGGTTTCAACTCCGTCCGATTGCCCATGCACTACAATCTCTTCACACTGCCCATCGAAGACGAACCCGTCGCAGGGCAACATACCTGGCTGGACAAGGGTTTTGAATTGACGGATAGCCTGATAGCCTGGTGCAAACAAAATGAGATGTACGTGATACTGGATTTGCATGCCGCCCCCGGCGGGCAGGGCTACGATCAGGGCATTTCAGACTACGATACGACGAAGCCCTCCCTTTGGGAAAGCCCTGCGAACAAAGCCAAAACCGTTGCACTCTGGAAAAAAATAGCCGAAAGATACGCTGACGAGCCCACGATTGCCGCTTACGACCTCATCAACGAACCGAACTGGAATTTGCCGGGTAATATTCCTTTAAAAAATCTATACCTGGAAATCACGGATAGCATCCGGGCCGTTGACGCCAACCACATGCTATTGATTGAAGGAAATTGGTTCGCCAATGATTTTACCGGGCTTACCCCGCCCTGGGACGACAACATGGTCTACAGCCCGCACAAATACTGGTCGTACAACGATCAGGCGTCCATTCAGTGGGTGCTAAATATTCGTGACAATTTCAATGTGCCCATTTTCTTCGGAGAGTCGGGAGAAAACTCCAATGTCTGGTTCCGTGACGCCATCCAATTACTGGAAGACCGGGGCGTCGGCTGGGCCTGGTGGCCCATGAAAAAAATCGAATCCATTGCCGGGCCCTTGTCGGTGATCAAAACACCGGCCTATCAAACCTTGCTCGACTACTGGAACGGCACGGGAAGCGCACCTTCGGCTGTTTTTGCGAAAAATGCTTTGATGGGAATCGCAAATGGCTTGAAGATGGAAAATTGTATTTTTCAAAAAGATGTGATTGACGCCATGTTCAGGCAGGTAAATTCTGACGAAACACTACCTTTTAATACCCAAAATATCCCCGGTGTGGTTTATCCGACTGACTTTGACATGGGCGTATTGGGATCGGCCTATTTTGATTCAGAAGTTGCCAATTATCAGGTTTCAAGCGGAAATTACACCTCTTGGAACAACGGCTGGGCCTATCGGAATGACGGGGTTGACATCGAAATTTCCACAGACATTGTCAACTCCAACGGCTACAGTATCGGCTGGTTAGCTGCCGGGGAGTGGATGCAGTACGACGTAAACGTTGCGACAAGTGCAGTCTATAATGTGGAGGTGCGGGTGGCCGCTAATGAGCCCAATGGTAAATTTCATTTTAGCGCCGGGCCGGCCGACATATCCAATGTGGTCAATGTTCAAAATACCGGCGGTTGGCAAACCTGGCAAACCCTCGTCGTTCCCAATCTCGTTTTAACGCCGCAGGATAAAAAACTGCGCTTTTATGTGGACGGAGCCGGGTTTAACCTGGGCAGTCTTAGATTTGTCGAAATAGCTCCGACAACCAGTGTTCCGGCATCTTTTATTTCCGCCACTACGCTGAATGCAAACACCGTGCAACTCAATTTAAACAAACCGCTGTCAGGCCCTTTGCCGGCTTCGCCTGCCGGTTTTCAGATTTTTGTAAATGGAAGTGCGATACCAATTACTGCAGCCGTTTTGCAAGTTGATAACCCACGATTGATCAACTTCACAGTCAATCATACTTTCACATCAAGTGAAATCATCAAAATCTCTTATGCAGGCACGCAAATCAGTGCGCAGGACGGCACTTTACTCAGCAACTTCAGCCAGCGGGATGTCAAGAATACCATAGCCATCATTCATCCGGTGCCGGGAAGAGTAGAGTCCGAAGATTTCTTTTTCCAATCCGGCATTCAGTTGGAAAATACCGCCGATGTGGGCGGCGGACAAAATATCGGCTACCTCGATATCGGCGACTACCTCGATTATTACGTGTATGCGGCGCAGGGCGGCACATTCAATGTTTCCTACCGTACGGCGGCTCTCAGTGAATCCGGTGAAATTCAATTACGGCTGATGGGCGTCAGCGGTAATTTTACGCCACTTCACACCGTTAGCTTTCCGCCCACGGGCGGCTGGCAGACCTGGACAACCACCAACAAAACCGCCTCGCTTCCCGCAGGGCAACACCAGATAAGGGTAGTCATTACAAAGCCCCTTTTTAACATGAACTGGTTTGAATTTTCCCTTATAACTTCGACAGATGAAGCGAATGAACTGGCAAGTTTGATGCTTTTCCCAAATCCGGGCAAGGACATTTTCACCCTGCAAGGCGCCTTGACAGGAAGGCATAATATTGAAATAGAAGTCATTAATATATTAGGGCAGTCTGTTTTTTCAAAAAAATTAAAACAGGTTGAAAAACTTGACGAGACACTTGACCTATCAGCGTTTCCGGGCGGAAGCTATTTCGTTAAAATTCAGACAGAGGACGGCAGCGTTTTTTCGCGAAAATTGGTAAAAAAATAGAAGCGCTAATTGCATGCCCAAAACCTGGCGGCCCCAGCTATAAGGCGCCATCCGATGCAGGCGGGTGACAAAAAATTGTTGTTAACTGTTTAGGTCAACCGCCTGGCCTGGGAATTGCCAACTCATACCCCTATAGGAGAACCACTCTCGCAAACAAGTTCTTCCCATACCGGAAAGCCCCCCCTTAAGGGGCTGGAAGCAAAAAAAAGTCTTAAAATAAAATATCCCCTCAACAAGCGAGGTTATAATAACTCAACAAAAAACAAGAATAAGGATGAAACCAATCAACTTATTTATTTTGATTGTTTTTTTACTCCAATTTGTATCGTTAAAATCTCAAAACTCCCGGTTTAATGCGGGCATAGTGGCCGGATTAAATTTTTCGGAATTAGAAGGAAATAGTATTACGGATTATTTTGGGTTGAACGCCGGGTTGATTGGCACGGCAAGAATTGCAAAACATGCACAAATTGGCATAGAGTTTTTATTTAGCCAAAATGGGGAATACGTACTGCCATCCTTTTATCCGAAACTACAATACGGACAAATATGGCTAAACCACATAGAAATTCCGGTCCACTTTGATTGGCTGATCGGCGTATTTAAAAAGGATAAATTCTATGATTTGAACTTGAATCTAGGCATTGCTTATACGAGGTTAATTGGCTATACCGCCAATGATAATGAAGGATTGGAAATAACCGATCAAATTATTTATAATTACAGAGAGGCTTATCTAATACAAGCAGGGACAACTTACAATTTTACTCCAAAAATTGCCTTGAATTTAAAAGCATCTCTACCTATTCGAAAAGAAGAATTGAGCTGGACCTTAGGGGCAAGATTGATTTATATGGTACGGTAATTTTATGCCGGTGAAATCCCCCATACTATACCGATCCGCGAATTATTTAACCACAGAGTTAAACGGAGTAAAACGGAGTGACACAGAGTTTTTTATTTTACTCTGTGTCACTATGTGGTAAAAAAAATATCGCTTGCGTTTCTCCTAAAGTTGACGATATTAATCGTATAGTCGTACAGTCGTACAGTCCCAAAATCCCTACCTTCCCCCTGCCAATTCCTCCAACAACAAATACCGCTCGCCGTGTTTGTCCTCCTCTACGCGGGTGTGGACGTCGATAAACATCACCGGGACGGACTTATTATTATTCAATGCCGGCCAGGCGGGCAGGCCCAAACCATTGGGGTTGCCGGTTTTGATAAACTGGGCAAAATAGGCCATCATGATAGCGGATACCTTGTAATCCTCGGGCTGCCAGTCGTATACCCGATTGGTAGGCAGGTTACCCATTGCGTATTCGATTTCGGCGGAGTGCACGGCGCCTTTCGGCGGAATGGCATCATCCGGGTGGTTGCGCAGAAGGGGGCGCGGGCGGGCATACAGGTAGCGGTACACGGGTTGCTTGCCCGTCAGACGGTGCAACTTGCTCCAACGCCAGGTGCTAAACCCTATAAAGCGGTCGCCGGCCAGATCGGTGGCGACTTGTTCTACCTCAGCGTCCGTGGTGGCGCGGTAGACTGCCAGGACCTGCGCGGCCTTGTCGCCGTAGTTATCTTTGACGGCTTTGTTGTAATTATCCAGGTTTGGCTTTACAGGCCCCAATAAACCACGGTAATTCGATTCTTCTGAATTCCAGCCCACCATCAGTGGAATCTGGGCTTGTTCGCCGGCTTTGTAGATCTCCAGCGGGCTTTTAGGAAAAAAATAGCCGTCGATAGCCATAGAAAAGCGGAAGGGGCCGAATTTTGTCGCCGCTTCCAGTAGCTTTTCGGCGGGCATGGCGCGCAATTCGGCCAGCGAGCCGGCTTTTGCTGCTTTGACAAATTCAAGTCCGGCCTTTTCAGCGTCGGCCAGGGGTACCGCCGACAGGGTGCCCAGCAAAGAGCCGCTTTCGCCAATGGCGCCGGCGATCAGGTCTTTGGACAAGGGCGAGGCCATCTGCGCGCTCACCGATACCGAACCCGCCGACTCGCCGGCAATGGTGATCTTACGGGGATCGCCTCCGAAGGCCGCTATGTTTTCACTCACCCAGCGCAGGGCAGCCGACTGGTCGAGCAGGCCGTAGTTGCCCGAGGCGCGATAGGGCGACTCCTGGGATAATTCAGGATGCGAAAAAAAGCCGAAGATGCCCAGGCGGTAATTGACCGTCACAGCCACGATGCCCTGGCGGGCCATCATTTCGCCGTCGTAGCGGTACTCAGAGCCGTCGCCGGCCACAAAGCCGCCGCCATAGAAATACACCAGCACCTGCAGTTTTTCCCTGCCGGTTTTAGCCGGCGTCCAGATATTTAGATACAGGCAGTCCTCGCTTACGCCGTTGGAGCGAAACATCATATCGCTGAAAATCGGCGCCTGCATGGCACGGGGGCCGAATGCATCGGCTTTGCGCACGTCCTGCCAGCTTGCAGGCGGCTGCGGGGCCTTCCAGCGCAGTTCGCCAACCGGCGGCGCAGCATACGGAATGCCTTTGAAGGTGCGGATGCCGGAGTCGTGGGCGCCTTCTACAATGCCTTGTTTAGTTGTGACGCGAGGCAGGGCGACATCACTGTCGAGTTGGGCGAAGATTGACGTGCTCCATAGCACTAAGAGGGACAGGAGGGCTGGTAATTTGTACATAATAGGTAGTTATTTAGCAGACATAACTTAGCGCCAAAATAAACTTAAAGGCCTTTTCTTTTGACACCCCCGGCCCCTAAAGGGGAGTCTTCCCGCTATCAAGAAAACCCCGTTTACCAGAGGGGTTCCCCTTTAGGGGTTAGGGGTTTGGGGGTTGGGTTGGCAATTTCCAGGTTAGGCTATTAACCTAAATAATCACCATAATAAGTAGTTAAGATAACTGCTAAGTTATAAAAAGGCCGGATAAAGTAAGCGCAAAACCATCAAAGATGTATGGTCTCATGAATTAACACAAAAAACATATTCTTGACTTTCGCTTCACAATTTCTTAGCCATTTGATAAAGCGCGTATCTGCAGTCAATCGGCAGACCCCGCATACCTTTGCCCGGAAAAAAACTTATGGCCATCCCATTGAAGCCCAAAGACTGGATTTTTAAGCAAATCCACGGCAATAACCTGGTTTACAATACCTGCTGGGAAGACCCGCGTTGCGATCGACAACTGCTTGAATTGGACGCTGACAGCCAGGTAGTGATGATCACAAGCGCCGGCTGCAATGCGCTGGAATACCTGCTCGACCAGCCAGCGCAAATCCATTGCGTGGATATGAACCCCCGGCAAAACGCCCTGCTCGATCTCAAACTGGCTACTTTACAATCGGCGGATTACGAAGCTCTATACCAATTGTTCGGCCACGGCAAACATGCCGATATTCAGTACATGTATCAAAGTCAGCTGCGGGAATCATTATCGCAATCGACTTCTCAGGAATATTGGGACAAGCACCTGCACTTCTTCAATGGCAACGGCATTCGCAAATCGTTTTACCATTACAGCACCTCGGGCACTTTCGCCTGGATGGCGCAGCAGTACATGAAAGCCCAGCGCAAATTGTACAACCTCGTGCACCAGCTTTTCGAAGCCGAGTCGCTCGACCGGCAGGCGGCTATTTATTACGAAATAGAAAAAAAGCTGTTTACGCCTTTTATCGAATGGTGGGTCAACCGCCACTTCACCATGTGCCTCGTCGGCGTGCCCAGCAGTCAGCAAAAGCTGTTTGTGGAGCAATACGAGCGCGGCGCAATGGGTTTTATCCAAAAATGCCTCAAGCGGGTATTTACAGAGCAATCGCTGCACGACAACTACTTCTGGCGTTTGTACCTGCACGGTCGTTACAGCGTAGATTGTCGCCCGGCCTACCTGGAAAAAGGCAATTTCGAATTGCTCAAAACCCAGCGCCATAAAATTCAGCTCAACACGACCACCATTAGCCGGTTATTGCAGCAAAATCCCGGCAAATATTCGCATTATGTTTTGCTCGACCACCAGGATTGGCTGGCGGCCAATAACCAGGCGGCCTTGGAAGAAGAGTGGGATCTTATTCTAAAAAACAGCCGCCCCGGCGCCCGGATATTGCTGCGCTCGGCAGCCGAAGAAATCGACTTTTTCCCCGATTTCGTGCTTGATGCGGTTACTTTTGAACAGGAAAAAACCAGTGCTACCCACCAGCAAGACCGGGTAGGCACTTATGCCAGCGTATATTTGGGTATTGTAAAATAAAAAGCATGTCAACCATCGAAATAAGCGACCACAAGCAAGTACACACCATCCGGCAATACTACCGCTGGCAGTCGAAAATATACGACGCCACCCGCTGGAGTTTTTTGTTTGGCAGGAATCTCATCATAAAGTGCATACCCCTCGACGTCAAGGGCGAATACCAGATTCTAGAGGTGGGTTGCGGTACGGGGCACAATTTGCGCAACTTGGCGCTGCATTTTCCCAAAGCCCGTATTACCGGTTTGGATGCTTCAGCCGATATGCTCTCCATTGCTCAAAACCGCACCAGGCAATATTCCGAAAGAATTCAACTTGTCGAAAAACCGTATGTATTGGGTGAAGAAGGGTTTCGCGAGCAATACGACCTCGTCTTGTTTTCGTATTCCCTTACGATGATCAACCCACAATGGGAAGAACTGCTTCAGCAGGCCTACAACGACCTCAAACCCGGCGGTTTTATCGCGGTAGTAGATTTTCACAACAGCCGCTTTAACTGGTTTAAACGCCACATGGGCAACAACCATGTGCGCATGGACGGGCACCTGCTGCCGGCGCTCAGCAAATTGTATAAAACCGTTTTTGTGCGCATTTTAAAGGCTTATGCCGGGGTTTGGGAGTATGTGTTATTTGTGGGGAGGAAGTAAATTGGTATCTTGCGGCTTAGAAGTTACTTTATAAAAAATGAACCACCTCACTTCCCGCTTCAACAGCCTCAATTACTTAGCC
>JAEUUQ010000133.1 GCA_016787505.1 Saprospiraceae bacterium
GCGAATAAATTAGGGTAAGTACCGACTCGGTGAGGCCCACTACCGCCACCGCATCAACACTTATTTTGGCTACAAAAAATGCATCAACTACGGCGAAAAGCGACTCCATTGCCATCTCCAATACCATTGGGATCGACAATAGCACAATGGCACGGGTAATACTGCCGGTCGTATAACTTTTCTCTTCGCCTTTCAGGGCTTCAATAAATAGGTCGTACAATTTGCGCATGGGACAATCGGGTTGTAGTGTGTTGATTGGGGAGATGTTTTTGAATTGGAATCCTAATAACAATCAAAGGTAATGGAATAGTTCCCCACAGGTTTCTCAAAAAAATAACGCATTTTCGCAGTGATGAAAAATTATCTGAGCATCCTCCAGGAAATCAGGGAAGAGGTACTGCCGCTTCTGGGCCGGGGCAAAGTAGCCTCATACATTCCCGCCCTGGAAAATGTCGATTCCCGCAGATTCGGCATGGCCCTGGTCACGCTCGACGGCGAAGCATTTGTCATCGGCGATGCCGACGAACGCTTTTCTATTCAAAGCATTTCGAAGGTGTTTACGCTTGCTTTGGCTTTCGCCAAATTGGGTGAAGACCTCTGGAAACGCGTAGGCCTCGAGCCCTCCGGAAACCCCTTTAATTCGCTTTTACAACTCGAATACGAAAAGGGAATTCCCCGCAACCCATTCATCAACGCCGGCGCCATGGTGATCACCGACGTGCTGATCAGCAACTTTGACCACCCCAAAGCCGCTATACTGGATTTTGTGCGGCAATTGTCGGGCATCGACGATGTCTACTACGACTACGACATTGCCCGCTCGGAGCGCGAAACCGGATTTGTCAATGCCGCACTGGCCAATTACCTCAAAAGCCTGGGCAATATCGAAAACAATGTAGAAACCGTGCTCGACGTGTATTGCCACCAGTGTGCCATCAAAATGTCGTGCCGCGAACTGGCCCAGTCTTTCCTGTTTTTGGCCAACCACGGCATCATCCCCTCGGGCAATACCCGCATACTTACTACGAGCCAGGCCAAGCGCCTCAATGCCATCATGCTGACCTGCGGGTTTTACGACCAGGCCGGCGAATTTGCTTTTCGCGTGGGCATGCCGGGAAAAAGCGGCGTCGGCGGGGGCATCGTGGCGGTCATCCCCGGCGAACTGGCTATCGCCGTGTGGAGCCCCGAACTCAACGAACACGGCAATTCACTGGCAGGCATAAAAGCGCTCGAGTTATTTACCACCAAAACGGGGCGTTCTATATTTTGAACAAGCTTTGGTTATTTACCACAAAGACACTAAGTTCACGAAGTACCACTAAAACTGTTTTTGTGACTTTATATGTTTTGTGACTTTGTGTTAAAAAATTACTCATGGCAAATTCCAACGATCATACTACACGCGTCTACAATTGGGGCATCATTGGTATGGGCCGCATTGCGCATAAGTTTGCACAAGACTTACAATTGTTGCCCAACGCAAGACTTTGGGCCGTTGCTTCGCAAGACACTACCCGCGCCGCCGCTTTTGCCGGCCAATACAAGGCGCCCCACCACTATGGCAGCTACGAGGGGATTTTGTCCTGCCCCGAACTCGATGTAGTATATATCGCTACGCCCCACGTGACCCACTGCGCCAATACGCTGATGTGCCTCGAAGCCGGCATACCGGTACTCTGCGAAAAACCATTGGCCATGAACGCCGCCGAAGCCGAAAGTATGGTGCAGACCGCCCAGCAGCGGCAGGTATTTTTGATGGAAGCCATGTGGACGCGCTTTCTGCCCGCTACCCTCCAAATGCTGAAATGGATCGAGGAGGGGCGTATCGGCGAAGTGATATCCGTAAAAGCCGATTTTGGCTTCCGTGCCCCCTTCGACCCACAAAGCCGCATTTACAATAAGGCGCTCGGCGGCGGAGCTTTACTCGATATCGGGATATATCCTGCTTTTTTGAGCCTGTTGCTATTGGGGCCGCCCACCACCATCAAGGCACTGGCTCACATCGGCCCTACCGGGGTTGACCTGGAAGTGGGCGCCGTGATGTCGTTCCCGGGCAATCGCATGGCCCACCTGCATACAACCGTGCTGGCCAACACTAAAACAGAAGCATTTGTATACGGCTCTGAAGGCACTATTCACCTCCATACGCGCTGGCACCACGCCTCGAGCCTGAGCCTGCTCATAGAAGACAAACGCCCGGAAGAAGTGCACTTCGAAGAGAAAGGAGGCGGCTACCACCACGAAGCCACGGAGGTAATGCGCTGCCTCGACATGGGCCTGAAAGAAAGCCCCTTGTTACCGCTCTCCTTCAGCCGGCAACTGATGCAACTGCTGGACGATATCCGGGGAGCTTCGGGGTAGTCGGTTGTGAGTTGTGGTTAGTTAAACCGACAACCGATAACCGACAACCGACAACAGATTAAAACCACCCCGCCACCGGAATGCGGAACGGCCAGGGAATACCCAGCAAAATAAGTACCAGGGCAATGCCGAATAAGCGCACCACCACTTGACCACGAAGCCGGTCGTCAGCCTGGCGTTTGGCCTTGCTGTAACCCATTGTAATCAACGTGATAGCAAGCACCATAATAGTGATGTGTTCTACACCGTAAAAGCGCAACACACTGTCTTTCATAAAACCTTCGCCAAATTGCACGTGCGGGCTCATAAAATACATAATGAGTCCCAATAGCAATTGCAAATGAGAAACGATGAGCGTAAATAAGGTCAGACGCTGCTTGTAAGGCGCATTGGATTTCCAAGTCTGCCAGGCCGTAACGATGACGGTCAGCATTAATAACAAAGCGACCCAGCGCAGGCCCGAATGGGTGTGTTTGAGTATGTCGTACATTGTTATAGATAGTTAGTTAGTGACAAGGTGACAAGGTGACAAGGTGACAGGGCACCTTGTCACCCTGTTACCTTGTCACCCAAATAACTGCGCTAAGGTACAAGTTCATAATCTGTAAAAAAAACTATATTAGCCCTTCATTTAAACCAATCCGCTATGCGACGACTGCTCGCCGTACTGCTTTTTTTTGCGCTGGGCAACGGATCTGCAATCCTGGCACAAACACCGGCCAACCGTTCCAAACTCACTATCGAACAAATCATGCAGGGCGACCGCTTTGTGGGTTATTTGCCCGAAGATGTGCGCTGGGCCGAAGATAACAGCGCCGTATACTTCACCTGGAACCCCCTCATGGCTCCGCTCCGAAGCCTTTATAAAGTAGATTTAAAAGGAGGACAACCTCAGGAAGTGGGTATGGAAGAACAAAAAAAATTGCCCGACCCCGGTGTGTATAATAAAGCGGGCAGCCTGTTGTTGTATGAAAAAAATGGAGACATTTTTTTGCTCGATAAATCCACCGGCCAATCCCGTCAACTCACCAATACAGTCGACCGCGAAAGCAATCCCATTTTCTCCGGCGACGAAACCGCTGTAATTTTCACAAAAGACAATAACCTGTATTCCTGGGAATTTGCAGGCGGCGCCCTGCGGCAGCTCACCAACCTCCGGCGCGGGAATAAACGCGCGGAGCCCGGCGCCGGCGCTCAGGAGCAATGGCTGCGCAACGACCAGATGGAATGGATGGAGGTGTTGCAACAACGAAAAGAAACCCGCGAATTGCGCGAAAAGCGCAATAAGGCCCTCGAACCCCAGCGCCCCCACGAAATCTATTACGGCGAGAAACAAATATCAAACCTCCAGTGTAGTCCCGACCTTCGCTTTGTAACCTTCCGCCTCAGTTCACGCAACAACAGCAAAGGTACCGCCGTGCCCGACTACGTAACGGAATCGGGCTACACCGAAGACCTCAACGCCCGCGCCAAGGTGGGAGGCTCGCAGGATTTATCAGAGTTGTTTATCTACGATATCGCCAGAGACACCTACTATGTAGTCGATACCAAACTCATTGACGGGGTGTACGACAAGCCTGCATATCTGCGCGAATACCACCAAGATACCACGGCATATGCCACACGTTATAGCCAGCCACGCGAGACGATCATCCACGGGCCTTTCTTTTCTGCCGATAGCAAAGCTGCCGTGGTGGTAAGAGCCCTCGATAACAAAGATCGCTGGATTATGCTGCTCGACCTGCCCTCGGGGCAATTCAAACACCTCGACCGCCAGCACGACGACGCCTGGATCGGCGGCCCCGGCATCGAAGGCTGGCTCAACTCCGCCGGCACGATCGGCTGGCTGCCCGACAACCGGCGCTTGTGGTTCCAGTCGGAAGACTCCGGCTATTCCCACCTCTATACCATCGACGTTGAAAACGGCGAAAAAAAGGCGCTCACCAGCGGCCGGTTTGAAGTACTCAGCGTACAACTCTCACGCGATGGCAACTACTTTTATCTCAGCGCAAACGCCGAAGGCCCACACGAGCGACACTTCTATCGCCTGCCCACTGCCGGTGGCGCCCTGGAGCGCATCACCCGGCAAGCCGGCGCCCACGACGTTACGCTATCACCCGATGAAAGCCTACTGGCTGTTCGCTATTCCTTCAGCAACCGACCCTGGGAATTGTATGTGATGGATAACCGCCCCGGCGCAGCCATGCGCCAACTCACTACGTCTACTACCGAGGCGTTTAAGGCCTACAAATGGCGCGAACCTGAGATCGTATGGATTCCGGCTGCCGACGGCGCCCGGGTGCCCGCCCGCTTGTATCGCCCTGCCAACGGCGGCCGCAAGGGCCCCGCCGTGATTTTTGTGCACGGCGCCGGCTACCTGCAAAACGTACACAAGTGGTGGAGTACCTATTTTAGAGAATACATGTTCCACAACTACCTTGCCGACAACGGCTATACCGTACTCGATATCGACTACCGGGCCAGCTCGGGTTACGGCCGCGACTGGCGCACGGCTATCTACCGCCATATGGGCGGAAAAGACCTCAGCGATCAGGTCGACGGCGCCCGCTACCTGGCGCGCAACCACGGCGTAGACCCCCGCCGCATCGGAATCTACGGGGGCTCCTACGGCGGATTCATCACCTTGATGGCCCTGTTTAACGCCCCCGAAACCTTCCGCTGCGGCGCCGCCCTGCGCTCGGTGGCCGACTGGGCCCATTACAACCACCCCTATACCGCCAATATCCTCAACACACCCACCGCAGATAGCATCGCCTACCGGCGCAGCTCGCCCATTTATTTTGCCGAAGGGCTCAAAGGGCGCCTGCTTATGCTACACGGCATGGTTGATACCAACGTGCACTTCCAGGATGTCGTGCGCCTCTCCCAGCGCCTGATCGAACTCGGGAAAAACAACTGGGAAATGGCCATTTTCCCCATGGAAGACCACGGCTTCGTGGAACCTTCCAGTTGGGCCGACGAGTACAAGCGCATCTACAGGCTGTTTGAAGAAGAACTAAAATAGGAGATAATTTTTTTCTGCCAAAACGGCAGGCTACACCTCTCTGGCATCATTATGGCTGGCGTATCGGGGCGGGCGACGTTTACCGTCGCCCCCGCGTAAGGGCGACGTTTACCGTCGCCTATAAAAAACTGACCATGACCGCACACTTCATTTCCGATGTGGCGCGCCCAGGTGATAACGGCGCCAATCCCCTACCCCTCTCCGATTTTGAATTACTCGACGCTTATTCGCGTACAGTAGTACAGGTAGCTCAAAAAGTGAGCGACACTGTAGTGCACATCAAAGTAGAAAAACCCGGCAAGCGGGGCCGCAACAACAGCCAACGCGTACCTTTCGGCAGCGGCTCGGGTTTCGTGATCAGCAGCGACGGGTTCATCGTGACCAATAGCCACGTCGTGAGCGGCGCGGAGCGACTGGAAGTCAACCTCCAGGACGGGCGCCAATACCACGCCACCCTCATCGGCAACGACCCCGCCACCGATATTGCCGTAATACAGATCAACGGCGAAAAATTATCCACGGTGAGTTTTGGCGATTCCGACAAGCTGCAGGTGGGGCAGTTGGCAATCGCCATCGGCAATCCTTATGGGTTTCAGTATTCGCTTACGGCGGGCGTAGTAAGCGCACTGGGTCGCACCCTGCGCTCCGAGAGCGGCCGCCTGATCGACGACGTCATACAGACCGACGCCGCCCTCAACCCCGGCAATTCGGGAGGGCCGCTGGTAGACTCCCACGGCCGGGTAATCGGCGTAAATACGGCTGTCATTTTGCCAGCCCAGGGACTTTGTTTTGCCGTGGCCGCCAACCTGGTACAATACGTAGTGGGCAAACTTATCATTTCCGGCAAAGTCCGCAGAGGTTTTCTGGGCATCTCGGGACAAATGGTGCGCCTGCCGCAAAACGCCCCGCAACCCTCGGGCGTGCTGGTACAAAACGTAGAACCCGGCAGTCCCGCCTACCAGGCCGGCATCATCCAGGGCGACCTGATCACCGGCTACGACGGCCATCCCATACTCACCATCGACGACCTGCACAAGCTGCTTGACGAATCCAGTATCGGAAGGCGCAGCGAACTGCAATTTGTGCGCAACCGCCGCCCCGAAAAGGCACTGGTGACGCCGGTGGAGATGGGGTGATGCTCTGTTGTCCGTTCTCTGTTCTCGGTTATCCGTTCCTTAACTTTGCCAGTTAAACAGTGAACAGAGAACTTCTACCTCCCCGGCCATTACTTAAAACCTGAATAAACAAAAAAAGGCCCTGCCGCCTTATCGGCACAGGACCTTTTCATGAGCGGCAAATGGGACTCGAACCCACGGCCCTCAGCTTGGGAAGCTGATGCTCTACCAACTGAGCTACTGCCGCATGTAGGCACAAATATAATTACGAATTACGAATTACGAAATTACGAATTTTTCAACCATTCGTAATTCGTAATTTCTCATTCGTAATTCCTCAAAATCACATCGGGTTCGAAACCCATGCGCATGCTTTCTACCGAACGATCGTCCCCCCCCCCCTTCCTTGAACACATTTGCCATCCGTGAACCGCAGACCAGCACCTGTGCCTTGACAAACCAGACATATTGTCAATTTCATACAGTCGATTTGAAGGCAAAATAATACCCCCTCTTCAATAACCTCCATGGCTACCGATTGAAAAATGCTGAACGATAAGTAATTGTGGTTGGATGGGAAATTTTTAGGACTGTACGAATTACGAATTACGAATTACGAATTACGAATTACGAATTACGAATAATTTTAATATTAAAAATAAAAAGGGTTGTGCCAATTGTAGCTGGCACAACCCTCTGAAACCGGTAAAGGTTTCGCGTATTATTGGAGAATGACCTCTTTTTCTTCCACCATCTTGCGGATATTAATCAAGGCGTAGCGCATGCGGCCCAGGGCCGTATTGATACTAACGCGCGTGAGCTTGGCAATTTCCTTGAAGCTCATATCTGCATAGTGCCGCAAGATGACCACTTCGCGTTGCTCGGGGGGCAGCATATCCACCAGGTGGCGCAC
>JAEUUQ010000190.1 GCA_016787505.1 Saprospiraceae bacterium
GGAAGGGCGCGCAGGATTTTTTGGCTCATACACCATTAGGGATTTGCCTTAATATTACGCAAAATAATCCCCGCTTGTATAAAAGGTCAAGCAATCATAGACAAACGCGCTGCTTTCAACGACTTTCACCCGTTCTTCCCAACTTAGCCAATACCCGCTCGATCTCTTTGGGCTTTTGTGTGCCAATGAGCAGTTTTTTGCCATCGTTGAATTCAAGTTGCAGTCCCATGTCGCCCGATACGTTGAGCGCGCGGCCTTTGCCCTTTAAGGAATAGCGTAGACCCCAACCGCCGAATTCTGCTATGGGTTTATACTGATGCACGTATACTTTTGCAATGGTATCCCAGGAATAAAACCCATAACTGCGGCGAAAAGGAAAAAACCGCACATAAACACCGTCTTTTTTAATGAGCGTATCTAACCTTAGGCTCGCAAAGAGCAATGTGAACACAAGCGTAAAACCAAAGGTTAAAAGCAACCCGTTATCGCTCATAGGCTTATCGCCGAATGGCTCCCCGCCGATAATCTGGTAATAAATGCCGTACAAAAACAACCCGTTGATACCCAATAGTATTAACCAAATCCACCATTGGGTAAAACGCTGTTTTTCAGTGAATAGGATGTCGTTTTGC
This sequence comes from Saprospiraceae bacterium, assembly GCA_016787505.1. Taxonomy (GTDB): domain Bacteria; phylum Bacteroidota; class Bacteroidia; order Chitinophagales; family Saprospiraceae; genus JABWBR01. Next base: position 633 of record JAEUUQ010000190.1, read on the forward strand.
ATATGTGTTTGTTTTTCATTGATCGCCCCCTCGCCCAGTCGTACAGTCGTAAAGTCCTAAAGTCGTACAGTCCTACAGTCGTACAGTCCTACAGTCGTACAGTCGTACAGCCCCCCCTATCCCACCACAAAATGATACCCCACCCCCTTAATCGTCACAATCTCAATCGCATCATCGCCTTTCAGATAATCGCGCAATTTGGTAATATACACATCGAGGTTGCGGGAATTGAAAAACGAATCATCGCCCCAGATTTGAAGCAGGATATCTTTGCGGTTGACTACCTGGCGCCGGTTTTCGCTCAGGATGCGCAGCAATTCGGTCTCGCGGTGCGACAATTTACGGGTTTCGGCTTCGTAGCGGAGTTCGTATTTCCAGGGCAAAAAGGTATAGCGCCCGATAGGGATAGGATCTTGCGAAGGTGATTCTGCAGCCGCCTTTCCCGATTGGGTGATCTGCAGCAGGTTTTGTATGCGGGCTATGAGTTCCTCCATGCTGAAAGGCTTGCGGATATAGTCGTTGCCGCCCGTTTGAAAACCTTTCAACACGTCTTCGGTCTGGGTTTTGGCGGTGAGAAAGATGATGGGCACTCGCGGATTGCGTTGCCTGATCTCAGCGGCGATGGCGTAGCCGTCTTTGCGGGGCAGCATGATGTCGAGCAGGCAGATGTCGGGGTGAAAACCTTCAAAAGCAGGTATGGCGCGCTGACCATCGGACACCATACACACTTCAAAGGAGCGGCTTTCGAGGCTTTCCTTTACGATGCGCCCCAGAAAGGGCTCGTCTTCTACATAAAATACTTTAATCCGCTTGTCCATCTTTCGGAAAATATACGGTAAAACAACTGCCCGCCCCCTCTTCGCTTTCGAGTATGATGCGACCGCTATGGCGCTGCACTACTTCCGCTACATAACTCAGTCCCAGTCCATGACCTTTGATATTATGCACGTCACCGCTGGGCACCCTGAAAAAACGCTCGTAAACGCGCCGTCGGTAGGCCGGCGCAATGCCGATGCCGTTGTCGCGTACAGCCAAGCTCACTTCCTGGCCTTTGCCCATGAGGCTTAGCGTTATTTTTGGGTTTTCCGGACTGTATTTCAAGGCGTTATCTACCAGGTTGTATACCACGCTGAGCAAATGCGTGCGGTCGCCGTAGACCGGGAAACTTTCGCCGTCTTCGCGCAGGTCGACTTGTGCGTGCACTTGCTCAAATTGCAGTTTCATGGAATTGAGCACTTCCTGCACCAGTGTTTTGAGGTCGAGGTGTTCGCGTTGCAGGGCCAGCGCCTGTTGTTCAAAGATAGCCATTTTGAGCACTTTGTCAACCAGCAGGGTCAGCCTGCCGAGCTCGTTTTTGGAGATATCCAGGTATTCGCGGGTTAGCTGGGGGTTTTGCATGGCGTTGAAATTGCGCAGCGCTTCGATGGCTACGCTCACCGTGGCAATGGGGGTTTTGAGCTCGTGGGTCACGTTGCTGATAAAGTCGTTTTTCAGCTCGGTGAGCCGCTGTTGCTGGCGCAGACTCCTGAAAATAAACCAGAACGATAGCGAGGTCAGCGCCACTAATATCAGGGAAAACGCCGCTTGCGGCGCTACCTGGCGGTACAGATAAGCCTGGTAGGGGTGTATGTTGGCGGCGTAGACGAATTCGGGCGGAAACCCGGCGGGAAACAGGGGAGTGGCTATGCCGGGCTGGTAGGCAAGCGTATCGCCCATAGTTAGCCGGAATAATTCAAATGGCAGCGAAATGCCCGCATTGGCCAGTGCTGCCTTGTAGGCCCGCCTGATTTCATCGAGGCGGAGCGAGTCGTCTTTAAAAGTAAAG
>JAEUUQ010000242.1 GCA_016787505.1 Saprospiraceae bacterium
AAAAGGCGGCGTCGGGAAGACGACCACAACGATCAACCTGGCCGCCAGCCTGGCCATACTCGAAAAAAAGGTGCTCATCGTAGATGCCGACCCGCAGGCCAACGCCTCTTCGGGCGTAGGCGTGTTGTCGGGCGATGCCGAGACATCCTTGTACGACTGCATGATACAAGGCCTTGAACCCGGCGATGCAATTTACGAAACCGACACCCCCAATTTGCACGTGCTGCCGTCGAGCATCGACCTGGTAGGCGCCGAGTTGGAGCTGGTTAACCGCCCGCGACGAGAATACGTCATCAAAGAAATTGTAGACAAAGTAAAAGGCGACTACGACTATATCTTTATCGATTGCCTGCCCTCGCTGGGCCTGATCACAGTCAATGCGCTTACCGCTTCAGACGCCGTACTGGTGCCCGTTCAGTGCGAATTTTTTGCACTCGAAGGACTATCCAAATTACAGGACACCATCCGCCTGGTACAGCGGCAACTCAACCCCGAGTTACAAATCGAAGGTATCCTGCTGTCGATGTACGATCCTCGCCTTCGACTGGCCAACGTGGTGGTCAGCAAGGTGCGCGAAATCTTCAAAGACCAGGTATTCGACACCGTCATACACCGCAATTCGCGCATCAGCGAGGCGCCCAACATGCACATGCCCATCGTACTCATCAATGCAGGCAGCAAGGGCAGCGTCAATTTCCTCAATTTGGCAGTTGAATTTTTAACCAAAAATAACGACCCCACCCAGGCATACCACCTGGTAGCCGGCGAAGTAGATTAATAGCACGCATATGGCAAAACAATTAGTTAAAGTAGGCAAAAGAGAACTGGGCTCGGGTATCGACGCCCTGTTTTCTCCGAAAATAGACCAGGAAATCCAGGATAACCCCGAGAAGGTCGTGCGCGAATTCTCGAGCGTTTTTGCTACGGTCCCCATCGGACAAGTAGAGGCCAACCCCGACCAGCCGCGCAAGGATTTCAGCGAAGAAGCCCTCCAGGAACTCGCCGAATCCATCAAGGTACATGGATTGATACAGCCTATCACCGTCAGGCGCCTCAGCAACCACGAATTTCAACTCATCTCGGGCGAACGCCGCTGGCGCGCCTCGAAAATTGCAGGGCTTACCGAAATCCCCGCCTACATCCGCATCGCCAACGACCAGGCCATGCTCGAAATGGCGCTTATCGAAAATATACAGCGCGAAAACCTCAACGCGGTGGAAATTGCCATTACCTACCACCGCCTGAAGGAAGAATGCAGCCTCACGGATGAACAACTCGCCGAACGCGTAGGCAAAAAACGCAGTACAGTGACCAACTACCTGCGCCTGCTCGACCTGCATATCGAAGTGCTGGAAGCGGTCAAGCAAGACCGCATCTCTATGGGCCACGCCCGTGCACTGGCCGGTATTGAAGACAAACTCCTCCAAAAGCAGGCCCTCGACGAGGTGTTGAAAAAAGACCTTTCTGTGCGCGATACCGAAAAACTGGCGCGCGACTATGCCAAACCCCGTAAAACAGCACCTGCCGCTACACCGCCCAAAGGCAATCTATCGGAAGATCACCAGCGTATGCTGCGCGATTTCAGGGCTTTTTTCGGTTCCGGAAAAATTCTGATGAGCCTCGAAGATACAACTACCGGCAAAGGTCAGATCGTGATCCCCTTTAATTCGCATGATGAATTGAACGAATTTTTCAAATGTATCGAACAGTGAGGATGCGACTTAGCGACTTTACGACTTTACGACTATGCGACTATGCGAAACAAATAGGTCGTAAAGTCGCACAGTCGCACAGTCGCATAGTCTTCCTGTCGCTACTGCTTCTCCCTGTCCTTAGCCGTGCCCAGGAAGCCCCCCCGGCGGACACCCTGCCCCCTGTAAAAGACACATTGACACTATCGGAAAAATGGCCCGTGCCCAGAAAGGCGCTGCTATGGTCCATTGCTCCCGGTGGCGGACAGATCTACAACAAACGCTGGTGGAAACTGCCGCTGGTGTACGGCGCTTTTGCAGGCATAGTCTACAGCATCGATTACAACCAGGGACGATACAGGCGCCTCAAAACGGCCCTCGCGCTAAAATTAGACGGCCTCGACCACGAATGGACGGGCACCACGCTGGATAATGCGCGCACACTTCGTATATTGCGCGATAAGTACGATAAAAACACGCAGCTGTCATATGTAGGTATCGTACTCGTATACGCCCTGCAAGGCATCGAAGCATTTACCGACGCACATTTGCGAAATTTCGACATCAGCGACGACCTCAGCATGCGCATTCAGCCGACGCCGGCTATCCACCAGCTCAGCGGCGCCCCCTTACCCGGGCTGAGCATTCGCCTGCAACTTAATCCGCATACCCCTGCCTACGGGAAATAACTATTTTTGTACCTGTTTAGGAGGGTTTAGCGATTGGGTTTAGCTGAATGTTTAGAAAACTAAACCCTAACGCTAAACTGCGCATGCACTAAACCCTACTAAACAGTTACTTTTATTAACACATAACCCATATTGCCATGAATAACAACAAATTCCGCATTGGCATTGCTATGGCCGGCGCCGTTTCGGCTGGCGCTTACACTGCCGGTGTAATCGACTACCTATTGGAGGCGCTCGAACGCTGGGAGCAGGCCAAAAAAAAGAACAGAGAACTGGGGCCGTCGCACAAAGACTACGACCACTCGGTACCTATGCACGATGTTGTCATTGACGTTTTAGGCGGCGCCTCGGCCGGGGGGATGACTGCTGCCATCACCTCGCTGGCTATGTTTGAAGGCATGAACCCGGTACGCCAACCCGCTGATGGCCAGACCGGCAACCGCCTGTATGATAGCTGGGTCAACCTCAACGACGGTAGCGGCCCGCGCCCGGAGATGGTGACCTTCAGCCAGATGCTGCTCAACGACGATATTACCGACGGCAATATCCCGTCGTTGCTCAACTCTGTGCCGGTAGACGCTATTGCCGAAAAGGCAAAAAACATCCAGGTCAATAAACAACCGGGCGACCCTTCCTGGCCCAATTACATCTCAAAAGACCTGGAAGTGATCCTGACTATCTGTACCCTGCGGGGCGTACCTATTGAGATCAATTTCGGTTCAGCCGAAAGCGACGAATTCAACAAAGAAACCGACCCGGTGCCGGCTTTTAAAATGTATCTCCACAAGGGCATTGCCCATTTCACCATCAATCCCAACAACCACGCCGAACACCTGTTTCATCTCGACCCCAATTTGGAGGCTTCCCGTAACCAGTTGATGGAGTGCGCCAAAGCTACCGGCGCTTTTCCTGTAGGCCTGCGTTCGCGCTATATGAGTACTCCGCGCAGCTATATCAAAGCGCACCTGAAGCGCATGTTTGGCGAAAACATAAATATCAATTGGGAGGCCATACCTGAAAACTTTGATTTTACGGCTGTCGACGGCGGCACGATCAACAACGAGCCCTTCGGCGAAGTGTTGCGCGTACTGGAAGAACGTAACGAAGCCGACCTGGCCGGCGAAGAAACGACTGCCGAGCGCGGTCTGGAGTATTTTCCGTTTAAAAACTACGCCATTCTAATGATCGATCCTTTCCCCAGTTTTGAGGAAAATATCGACGAAGCTATGAAAAAGGAATTGAGTTCTGTCGTAGATGTCGTGCCCCAGCTATTGGGCGCCCTGCGTCGCCAGGCGATGCTGAAAGAAAGCGAATTGTCGAAAGGGTTTACCAAAGAGCACACCCGCGCCATGATATTCCCGGTGCGCCGGAAAAAAGTGACAGAAGACGGCGTTGAAAAAGAAGTCAAAGAAAAATACGCCATTGCCTGCGGCTCGCTGGGCGGTTTTGGCGGTTTTTTCAGCAAAAAATTCCGGGTACACGATTTCTTTTTGGGTAGAAAAAATTGTCAGAGTTTTTTGCGCAAACACTTCACAATCAGCGCAAAAGATGCCTTCGTGATGGCAGGCGACCAGATACTCAGCGTCGAATGTCCCATTTTTGAGGGATGGGCAAAAAACAGCCCGGTGTATCGTCGGTTTGCGTACACAAAAGGCGGTATGGATTTCCTGCCCATCATTCCCGATCTGCGCATCGCGAATGCCAACTCGCATAAAGACGAAGAAAACGGTACCCTGCCCGATCCGGAGTTTGAAAAAATAACCTACGCCGAGTTGCGTACCCTGCGCGGTCCCATCCAGTCGCGCATCCGCAAAGTGTTGTTTTCATTGGTCAAATATCTGGTATTTCCTTCCGACCATCCCGCTGTAAGCAAGGAGGAAAAGCGTTTTAACCGGCGCGTACGGCAACTGGTACACTGGCGGCTCAACAACGGCATTTCGCTCCGCCTGGTATTATGGGCATTGCTGATTTTCGTGGCGCTGTTTTTTGTTATTTTAATACCCATCACCATTGTCGTGTTGATCTGCCTGTACTTTATCATTGCCAGTACCCTGGCCGGCCGCATCTTCCAAATCGTTGTGGCTGATTTCAAGCGACGCGGACTGATATGAAGCCAGTGCTGAAAATATACCTGATCTCTCCCGCGCATCCGTTGCGCGGGGGAATTGCTTCCTCCAGCGAGCGATTGGCGCAAGAACTGAGCAGGCAAGGCCACCAGGTAACGGTTATCTCTTACAGTCTTCAATACCCCGGTTTTCTCTTTCCGGGCAAAACACAATATACAACCGACCCGGCGCCCCAAGGGGTGCAAATCCGCACCTTGATCAACGCCGTCAATCCGTTGA
>JAEUUQ010000277.1 GCA_016787505.1 Saprospiraceae bacterium
AGCCTTTTCCCATCAATTGAGCGAAGCAGACCTATTGCAGGTAAAGGCCATGCTTGCTGCCTTCTTTGCAGAGAAATCTATTGAAGCGGCTAATAAAGTATGGGATGAACAAGGCTGGAATCAAGAAAAAGTAGATACCCTCCTTCATACAAAGCTTAGGACTCCGTATAAAAGCAGGTAATCCATGCGGATTGTATTAGATACCATTACGTCCTACTTTCGGTTTGACTTGATAAAGAAGGACAGAGATGACAACAAATTTGTCGCATCTGGGAAACATCAATATCATGAAAGTGCAATGCTTATTGGCTCCCATAACTTTGCCTCCTGCCGATTTGACGCAGTATAGTACAGTACTGCGCGCGAGCGTCCCGTATAGACGGAATCTTTGTAGAAAAACAGTGGAGAAACCCGATTGCGTTCCGGAGGAACGATATCTAAAGACCTCAAGATAACGTTCCTACGGAACGCATAAACTGGGCATGGTGATTCTACAAAGATATCGTTCCTCCGGAACGGTTACGGTGGGGTGTGATGATTCTTGTGGAGGTTATGAGCGACAATTTGGTTTGCGCCCCTTTGCGACTATGCCATCCAAGCCGGTCGTTGAGCGGAGTCGAAACGGCGACTGTGAGACCGACTGCTGACTGCTGACCACCGACCACCGACCGCCGACTGCCATATTGACTTTGCAATAAAAAATACTGACTTTTGTAGACAGCAGATTTACTTTTATACCCAATAATATATGAAAGAAAAGATAAAAACGAATCTGGAAAAGCTCTTTAATCAAAATTATGAATTGATTAAGGGTTCTTCTTTTCAAGACATTGTAGAAAAATTGATTGAGAAAAATCCAGATGCATACTACATGGATAGCAGTTCGATAAGAAGTTTATTCGAAGATGAAGATATAGCAATATTAGAGGAATCAAAACAGAATAAAAGGCTAGTCAAATTATTTGAATCGGCGAAGGATGAATTAAAGGTTGACAACCAAATGATCGAAAGAATTAAAAAGGATATTATAGACTCTATTGAGATAATCAGGAACAAGGTGAAAACAGAAAATAAGGGCTTGAAAAATCAAATTATTTTTTTAGAGTATGACTCTGATCCATACGCATATTTTTGTGGATTTGGAGAAGGCGAATATCCGATTTTAGAAACACCCAAATATGTCAAATTCAATTACAGAGAGGAATTATTTAATGGAATAGGCAAGATAGGCTATGCAGAATTTTGGAATAAAAGGATTATGCTTGATGAATTACTTGAAGAACTGGATTTATCCGACCTGATATGGAGTTCAGAGATTTATCAAGGGCTTCAAGACGCATATAAATTCAAAACCAATCTTTTGCTTTATGAAGCGTTTGAACGGATACCAATTGAAACCTTTGTAGGAATACCAATAAAATTTCCATTGTTCATTTTCGGAAATGAGCATGATTGCGAAGCGATGAATGTGTATTTATACGAATGAAGACAAAAATGAAGACAAAACTGGTTGTATTGGAACACCTGGAAGCAGAACGTATAAATATAAGGGTGAGATATTTGAAAAATTTAGACACTAAGGCGTAACAAGGCTCATAAGGCTATTGGAATCCGAACAAAAAAGCCTTGACTGCATACACAGAGGCAAAACTGACTTTGAGGCCGACCGCCGACCGCCGACTGCCGATAACACCTTTTTGTCAGCTAAAGCAGACGGTACCTTAGCCGTATAATGCCGTCAATTTAACAGGTTATTTAACCCGGAGTAGCGCAGAGTCAAAATCACGCTCTGCGTAACTCTGCGAAGCACTCCTTTACCTCTGCGGTTAAAAATATCGCTTGAGTTTTTCCTTAAGTTGACTGACTCACCCGGTAGTAACCATAGAGAGACATTTTCAATCAAATGTCGGGTGATTGCCGGGTAAAAATCAATATAAATGCTTGACTGTCGAACTGAACTAAAATAACTTTGTTGAACAAAATATCAATACTATGAAACAACGAGAATTAGGAATAAAATTGGCGGAATTACGCAAAGCAAAAGGCTTGACTCAGGAAGATATAGTCGCCAAATGCAATATTAATATACGAACATTGCAGCGTATTGAAGCCGGAGAAGTAGTTCCTCGGAGTTACACACTACAGGCTATTTTATCAGTTCTGGAAGTAGATTTCACTGGATTTACCAATCAGCTAAACGCTAATACTGAAATTAAAGAAGATTTGGACCATTCCAAAAACAGGAAACAAACTTCAATGATTGGCTTTATAGAATCATGGAGCTTCGCACTGTATATTGCATTGCTTATCGTTTTTAGCCTCCTGATAAAATTTGGTATGCCCTGGTATTATTATATCTTACCTGTGGCGGTAACCTATTTAATCAACACGAAGGATCTAGAAATTGAAACAAATTAATCTGCGGAATGGATTTCCTGAAAAAAATTATTACTGACTTAGAGTTGCATTCGGTAAACGGAATAAGAACTTGCTTTAAGAATGGTATCAATCCAAATCAAACTTATAATGGCAAGACGCTGTTTGAAGAACTCATAAGTGGCTATCTGCGAAGTACGAACTTCAAAGAATGTGTAAAAGCCTTTTTAGACTTTGGCTTGCATTTTGAAAGTACATCATTGCTTGCCGTTTTGCTTGATGATAGCGCTACACTTGATAAATTGATTAAAGAAAACTCTGATATTGTTTTAGATAGATACACATTAAAAAATGCATTTACGCCCTTGGAAGACGTAACCCTTTTGCATATTTGTGCAGAGTTTAATCACGTATCTTGTGCGAAAATTTTGATAAGTCACCATGCAGACGTTAATGCAAAAGCAGGGACAGATGAATTTGGTTTTGGAGGGCAAACGCCAATATTTCATACTGTTAATCAACATAACAATTTCTCGTTTGATACGATGAAGTTATTGATTTCTTCTTCGGCTGATTTGAAAATTACACTCAAGGGGCTAATATGGGGGAAAGGCTATGAATGGGAAACTTATATTCCAGCCGTAAATCCTATTTGTTACGCCTTGATGGGCTTACTCCCCCAATTTCAACGAAAAGAATCAGATGTTTACCAAGCTGTAGAAACCTTGATGAATGACGCCTATCAAATAGATTATAAACCAGCCAATATCCCTAATAAATATTTATAGCTCGTACCGCCAAGTTTTGGGCATGACCTAAGCTCGGGGGCGAGCTATAATACCGCAAAGCCGGAAAAGTTATGACTAACTTGTCCCGTACCGACAGGTCGGGATAACTTGACGGTGTGCGGTATAATCAATCACAAATAGAATACATATGTATAAAGCACTTTTTCTTAGCCCAATGATCCCCTCGTTTAATATTGAAGAAACTGCTTCTTTTTTTAAAGAAGTATTAAATTTTTCGCCGGTTATGCGCTCAGCAACTTATGCAGTTTTTCAAAAGGACAATTTGACTATTCATATTTTGCAGGCGGGGCACGACATTGGGCAAATGGAATTTTATTTAGAAATAGATAATGTTGATCATCTTTGGACTTTAATTAAGGACAAATTGAATGGGATACGAGTTAAAGAACCATTTAATCAAGACTATGGAATGCGAGAAATACACATCAGTATTCCACATACCAACACTCTTTTGTTTATTGGGCATGAAATTAAATAGTGCTGCGTTTTATCGCTCTCAACGTCAAGTTTTGGGCGCGACCCGGACTCGGTACAACTTGTCCCATGCCAACCGATCGGGATTACTTGAAGGTGTGCGGTATAGCATTACAATTTTCACAAGTCTTTTTACTATATTTATGTTGATCACAAGCAATTCAATGTTGTGCCGACCACCCTATTGACTTTGCCATAAAAAATCCAGACTTTTGTAGGCAAGGGAATTACCTTTTACCAAGATGCGAATATATTTCTCATAGATGTGTTGATCCGTACAGGAGGTGAGATAACACAGTAGTCAGCGAAAACAAAGACAAACCGAACTAATATGTCAGCAGTTGAGGATCTTATATACCAATTTGAAGGAAGCCAGCGTGATGTGATGCTTTATTTCCACGATTTATTGACAGTAGAATTAAATCTGACTGAAAAGGTTAGGTTTAAAATTCCATTTTATTATGGGAAAAGTTGGATTTGCTACTTAAACCCTAAAAAAGATGGTAAAATCGAGTTGGGATTTGTAAGGGGCAATGAACTTTCAAACTATCAAGGGATTTTAGATAATAAAGGAAGGAAGCAAGTTTGCAGTATTGAATTTGAAAAAGTCTCTGAAATACCGATCCGACAAATGAATGAAATTATGCAGGAGGCAATTTTGCTTGACGAGACTACCTCTTATGAATCAAAAAGAAAATCAAAATGATATTTGTCTATAAAAAACAATAAACAAGCATAGTGAAAACAATTCCATCGGCCCTGCTTTTTAGTTCGCTTTTCCTCATTTCTTGTCGTCAAATACCGGCTCAGGAAACAAGGTGGATAGATGACATCGTACCAGACAGTATGCTGGATAATCCTGACTTTAAAATTTGCAACACTAACGAACAAATTATACAGTATTTCAATGACGGTAACGGCATTCAATATCAAGGTGGAAAACCTATTATTGATTCCTTGTTTTTTAATATTTTCCATTCCGTAAAAGTAAACCAATCCGGCTTCATACGAATTCGTTTTGTGGTTAATTGCTTTGGCGAAACAGGGCGTTTCAGGTTATTGGGCTCCGACTTGAATTATCAACCGTATCAATTTACGCCTGAAATTACCGAACAACTGATACAGATAACTAAATCAATGGACGGCTGGCAACCAAAAATTTGGAAAGGTATGAAGGTGGATTATTACCAGTATTTGATTTTTAAAATCGAAAATGGAAAACTAACTCATATTTTACCATGAAGATAATATTGAAAATTGTTTTTATTGTATTTTTTGCCGGGCTATTGCAAGCACAGCCTAACTGTAACGTGTATTTATGGGAAGGAGATACGGCTCAATATCAAGCCTGCAAACTTCTCACCGAAAACCAGCATAAATATTATCAGTTCAGTAAAGAGTTTCATGATTTAGTAGACAGTGCCATTACAATATGCCCGCAGTTTGCTTATGCTTACAGAGAGAAAGCGGCGCCTTATGTAAAATCAGGTAATTTTATTGAATGGAAAAAGTATATTGACCTTGCCGTTAAGTATGATAGCCTTGGCTATTTGTCTGTCAGAGCTTCATTACGCTACAAGTTCTTTGCTGACTACATCGGTGCAATCCATGATATTGAATTACTGGAAAATATCAGCAAATCAGACATTGGCTATACTTCCAATGGGACTTATCACCTTATGATTGTGAAAGCGCTTTGTTACAAACAACTGGGCAAGATAAAAGAGGGGATAAATACCATTGAAGCTTTATTGAATAAGGAGGGGTATTCTGTAGGAACATATGACTATCTTCATTTAGGCGTTATGTACTACCAGACGGGAAACTTTAGACAAGGAATTAATGTCTTGAATAAACAACGTATTCAATATGATTGCGCAGAGGTATTTTACTATTTGGCATTGTGCTATAAGGAAATGGGAAATACGGAGGAGTACGTACAGGCAAAGCAATCTTGCCAAAACCTGCTTAGGGAGAATAGGAAAATGTTTGACCAGTACCACTTTATGATCGACCAAATATTTCAGCACGATATCAACAATCTTTGAGAATACTGAAAAGATCATTGTAGCAACATTTATATCGCACACCGTCAACTTGCCCCGACCTGTTGGTACGGGACAAGTTGTGTATGAATTTTCCGTCTTTGCACCCTAATCAGGGGCAAGTCAATAAGCTGGCGGCATATCGCTTCAATCTCCAAAATAGTTTACATTTGCCTCCTGAAAATAAAATAAAACCGCAATTATGTCGGAAGAAACAAAGACTTGCCCGCAATGTGAATCGCTTTATGGATACGCTACGGGAGAAAACTCATACGCGTGCCCGGAATGTGGTCATGAATGGACGCTCGAAGAGTTGGTGGGAGATGATGTTCTGGTGGTGAAAGATTCCAATGGAACTGTATTGCATAATGGCGATTCGGTAATTGTGATAAAAAATTTACCGGTAAAAGGAGCTTCTCTTCCCATAAAGGCGGGCACCAAGGTAAAAAACATCCGGCTGACCGATGGCGACCATAATATTGATTGCAAAATTGAAGGTTATGGCGCTATGGCGTTAAAGTCAGAGTTTGTTAGAAAGGCCTGACAATTGGAGGAGGAAACCAGACAATTATTTCGCACAAAAAATGCTGCACAAAGATGAAATCGATCCCCCGTGCGCTGTTCGCCACATTATTGCCTTCTCTGGCGCTAGTCATTTTTTTTGAAAACATCGCATGCGCCCAGCCTGTGACGGACCCTACATTTGACCCTGCGTATTCATCGGCTTTACAAACGACTTTGAATACAGGAGGAGTGAATGCCGGCATAAAAAACCTTTCTGCCTGTGTTTATGTGCCGGGGCAAGGAACATGGGTAGGGGTGTACAACAGTCCCGGGGCCATTGCCATCTCAACCGATTCGCGTTTCGGCATAGCGTCAAATTCAAAAAGTTTTGTGGCGGGGGTTTGTCTCCGGCTTTCGGTGGAAGGCCTGCTCGACCTCGATGAACCCATATCGGCGTATCTCCCCAACCTGGCGCAGACTACTCCCTATGTTGACGGGAGTATTACCACCCGTCAGTTGTTGAGCCATCAGGCCGGATTATTCGATTTTTACAACCAGGCTTCCAATGCCACCCTTTCGATCTTTAATGCCGACCCGGACAAACTATGGCAGCCGGAAGAAATATTAGCTACTATCGGGGCGCCCAATCATACCCCGGGAAGCTCTTTTTATTATTCGAATACCCATTTTCTCGTTGCGGCTATGGTATGCGAAGCCGCTACGGGGAAAACGTTTGGGCAGTTGCTTCAGGAGAAAATTGCTGTGCCGCTGGGGCTTCAACGGACTAATTTTCCGGCAGGCGGAGATATGATTGCCGGCTCTCCTTTTGCCAATTTATACAATTCGTCGGGTAGTATCGCCCTCGATATGGCGCACGCCAATAGCTTTTGGAGCACCATACATGCTGCGGGCGGCATAGCATCCACCCCCTATGATATGGTCAACTGGTACCGCAACGGTCTTTTTGAAAAAAATCCGCCTTCGGGTGCAGGCGCCGTTTTTTTGGATTTCACTACCCAAATGTCGTTGTTTAGCGCCGAACCCTGGTCGGGATATTCGCTGGGGCTGAGGGCTCAAAATCCCGAGGTTGGAGGTTCCGTTTTTTACCATGCGGGGATTTGGGGCTACCGTTCCTATGCGCTCCACGACCGGGAGACGGGCATCACCATTGCCGTTATGGGCAATGTTTACGGCATATCGGTCAATAGTATTGCCATTGATCTGCTCGACGTTGCGCTATCACAGCTCCCCCCAAAAAACCTGGATCTCAATATTTTGGATGTAATTTATCCCCAGGGGCAGGTCTGTGGTAATTCGGTGACGGGTTTGCAACTCCTCTTGGAAAACAAGGGCATCCAACCCATATCGGAAGCACAGTTGACGACCAGCCTCGATACCATGAGCAGCGCGGCGCAGAGCCAGGCCGTCAGTTTTAATCCGCCCATCCAACCCGGAGAAATCCGGCTTTGGGAATCGCCAGACTGGTCGGCGACAGGGGGAGGAAGCATCACCCAGCTGAACGTGCAAATGACGGCGGGCAATGATTATTATCCCTTTCATGCTGCGGAAAGATCCTGGTTTTTGCGGCGCGCGGATGGGGGAATCGACCTGCAGGCCGGCGATTTTATGGAGAATTTTTCGGAAAACAACCAAGGACCGTTGCCTGCCGGCTGGATTTCCTACCAACAGGAAAACGCGCTGGATTGGCGCACCACACACTTCACCGGTAATGGCGGCGCGTTATGCAAAAACCTTTATAATGACGGCGCTTTGGGGAAAATTTATTACCTGGAATTGCCTATGATGACCCTGCCTGGTTCCTCTACATTTGATTTTGGATTCGATTACGCTTATGCCCTGTACCCAGGTTATGCCAAAGATTCGCTGGCCGTTGAGCTGTCAGAAGATTGTGGGAATACGTGGACAACGCTTTGGCAGAAAGGCGGCCTTTCGCTGTCGACTTCCAGCGCTACGAGTAACTCCTTCATTCCGGCGAGCAATCAATGGGAAGGCGCGACATTGAATATACCGGGGGGAGTTGCGTCATCCGATAAAATCATCCGGTTTAAAATCATCAACAATTTTGGCAATAACATTTGGCTCGATAATATACGTACCGGGTTGTTAGTCGATACAAAGGAATGGCGCGCAGCGTTCGAAGGGGCGCAATTCAGTCCCAATCCATTTCATACTAATTCGGTATTGACGCTTCCGGAACCCGTGTTTTCGGCCTCGCTATCGCTATACGACGCTCTCGGCAAAAAGGTCATGACCCGAAGCCTTATTTCAGGCACACAAATCGAAATTTTCAGGGAGGGCTTACCAGATGGAGCGTATTATTATAACCTTACGGAAAATGGTACGCTGCTGGCCAGTGGGAAGATACTGGTGCAATAGCTCGACTTTAGCATAGGAACCATTGCCTAACTTCGGTTGTGAATTTCTTTTTCAAAACAAACGCTATTTCCTACTTCTGCATATTGCCCGTAATTGGGAATAGAGGCGTATCCGCATTTATTGTAAAGTGCGATGGCTTCGGGTTGTCTTTTTCCGGTTTCCAAAACGCATTTTGTGCAGCCCAATTCGGCGGCCCAGCTTTCGAGTTCTGCCAGTACCTGGGAGGCGATTCCTTTTCCTCTGTGCGCCGGCGAAGTGTACATGCGTTTTACTTCCATAATATTTGGCGCAAATTCTTTTAGGGCTCCGCAGCCTGCCGGCTCTCCGTTTTCATAGGCTACGACGACGTGTTTCAGCACGCCGGTTTTATTGAATTGCGCATAGAAGGCGTGGTCTTCGCCGTCTACCACGGCCAGATACGCATCGAGGTATTCGACGAGGCGGATGAAGTCGGGGTTGTCGGAGGTGGTGCGGAGTGTAGTGAGCATGGTTTATTCAATTAATATTATTCTTGGGTGTGTGCTCTGTTTTTTTAACGCAGAGTGCCGCAGAGTCGAGATATTGTTGCGGTTCAGCCGATACGTTAGCCGTCGCCTCGTCACCTTCCACGGGTGTCCCCCCGGTAAAATCGATTGTAAGGTAAAAATAGTGATTTTATGCGTAGGGTCATTATGATTATCTTTGCCCAAAGACCTTGCCGATGTATCGAACACCCGACTGGGCCGGCCAGTTTTCCGATCTGGTTATTGCCGAAAGCACTCGCCATGGCGGGGTTAGTCCTGCTCCGTACCACTCTCTCAACGTAGGCTGGAGTACTGAAGATGCCCCTGCCAACACAGCAGAAAACCGTCGACTTCTGCTGGAAGCGCTGGGTTTTGAGCCTTCGCAGCTGGCCAGTTCGCACCAGGTACACGGCAACGAAGTATTGACCGTGGAGTCGCCGGGGCGCTACGACGGCTATGATGCCCTGATCACCCGCAAAGCCGGCATCCTGCTGGCCGTATCGGTGGCCGATTGTGTGCCGGTGTTGGTTTATGATGCAGCCACAAAGGCTGTGGCGGCCATCCACGCCGGTTGGCGCGGCACGGTGGCGGGCATTGTGGCAAAGACCATACAGGGCATGCAAAGTGAATTCGGCACAAAACCCGCCGATTGCTATGCTTTCATCGGCACATGTATCGACGAGTGCTCGTTTGAAGTAAATGCCGACGTAGCCGACCACTTTGCCGGCGAGTTTAAGCGTTGG